>JAGNHB010000025.1 GCA_018001935.1 Acidobacteriota bacterium | reverse complement strand
GGCTCCGGGGACGTATTCGAAGACCTTCCCGAAGACTCCGCCGAAGACTTGACCTATCCTCTCTATTTTGAAGCCCTATCTTCCCCCGGCTCCCATGACTCCCATGACTCCCATGATTCCCATGATTCCCATGACTCCCATACCCCCCACCCCCCACTTCCCCACCACGTTTCCTCCCCCGGCTCGGGGTTGCTCCCCCCCTCGGGGTGATTACCGGAGGCTGCTCTCCTACCAGAAAGCTGAGGTGGTCTACGAAATCACCTACCGTTTCTGCCAGCGCTTTCTCGCGAAGGGCGACCGCACGGTCGACCAGATGGTGCAAGCCGCCCGCTCCGGGAAACAGAACATCGTCGAGGGGAGCAAAGCGGCGACCACCTCAAAGGAAATGGAGATCAAGCTGACCAATGTCGCGCGTGCAAGCCTGGAGGAGTTGCTGGAAGACTATCGCGATTTCCTGAAGGTCAGAAACCTGCGGACCTGGGAGAAAGACAGCCGGGAGGCCCGCTTCGTCAGGCAACTGGGCATGAGGTCTCCCCTCTCTTTCGACGCTTTCCGGGAATTCACCGAGACCCGTCCCGCCGAGATCGTGGCGAACATCGCCCTCTGCCTCATTCACCAGGCGAACTACCTGCTCGATCACCAACTCAAGGGCCTCGAGGAAGCCTTTCTCAAGGAAGGCGGCCTTCGGGAGCGCATGACCCGCGCCCGCCTTCAGGCTCGAGATCGACAGCGCGGAGAGGGCGGGGAAAGATAGCCGGTAGCTCAGCTCTCTGCTTCAAGATAGCAGGGAAGCAAGGGAGCTATGGGAGTTATGGGAGCTATGGGAATAATGGGAAGGAGACCCGCTTCTCTTACATACCTCCCATAATTCCTATAATTCCCATAACTCCCATGCTCCCGCCCATGTAACCCGAACGCGACCAAAATGACAGGAAAGCTTACCGCGACGGCGAGCTTCCCTGCCGCCGGGTGGCCTCGGCGTCCCACTTCGGCACCACGTCCCGCAGGAAGGCCGCCTTCTCCGCGACGGCCTTGATCATGTCGAGGCCGATGTAGACCTGGGCCTTCGCCTTGGTGGAGAGGTCCGGCAACGGCACGGGCAGGGTCGCTCCCTTCCGCGCCAGCAGCACCAGCAGCAGCGCGTGGGCCTCCTGGGACTTCTGGATGGAGGTCCCCAGCACGCGGGCCGATTCCAGGGGCGAGTGGAACCCCATGCCGTTGGAGGCCGCCACCCAGTCCCACCGCCACTGGGCGTGACGGAGGAACTGGAGGACGGGCTTCATCTCCTCCTCGGTGCAGCCGGTGTCCCACGCCGCCTTCGCCTCGACGTGGGCGCGGACCAGGGCGTCCTCGGCGAGCCCGAGAAGCTCCGCAATCCGGTCCTGACGGGCGTAGACGTCGTTGCGGAGGTCCTCCTCCTCCTGGCGGTGACACACACCGCAGGTGGAGGCGATCCGGGTGAGGGGGCTCACGATCTGGTGGTCGGTGAACTTGACCCCCCCCTCGTTGCGGTAGGGCATGTGGCAGTCGGCGCAAGCCACGCCGCGCTTCGAGTGGACACCGGTCATGTACAGCTCGTAGTCGGGGTGCTGGGCCTTGAGCATGGGGGCGCGGCTCAAGCCGTGCACCCAGTCCACGTGCCCGACCTCGTCGTAGTATTTTTCCATGTCGTCGGCACTGAACCCCTTGTCCCACGGGAAGGTCAGGTACTTTTCGTCCTTGCCCTTGAAATAGTACTCCACGTGGCACTGGGCGCAGGCAAGGGTTCGCATTTCCCCGATCTCCGCCGTCCGGATGTCCCGGTTCCTGCGCTGGAAGGCCTCGGCGAGGGCGGGGCGGGTGACCCGCAGGTTGAAGGTCCGGTTGTCGTGGCAGTCCTGGCAGCCGATGTTGTTGACGATCTCGCTCCCCAGGCTTGCCCAGGTCGATTTGTAGAAGGCGGCGACCCCCATCCGGTTCATCACCCGGGGGACGTCCGTGCTCTTGCAGCTCCAACAGGTCCCCGGCTGGGGTACGCCCGTGCGGAGGGTGTTCCGGATGTCGTCGATGGCGTGGTAGTGCCCCTTGCCCTGCTTGTAGTCCCGGGAGAAGGCATAGCCCGCCCAGAGGACCACCAGGCGCGGGTTCTTCTCGAGGTAGTCGATGTCCTTCGAGCCGCCGTACTTGCTCTGGAAGGACATGTCCCGGGACGCGCGGTAGGTCTCGTACTCCCGGGGAAAATTGATCCCCCAGATCTCGTTCCGCGGCTCCCAGTCCGGCACGGGGTAGATGACGGAGGCCGAGAGGCCGGCTTCCCGGCGGCGCTCCATGATGGAGGCCCCGAAGAGGCCCAGGAGGAAGACCGCCGCCAGGGTGGCCGTGAAGAGGACCCACCCCAGCCAGGGGCGCTTCTGAACCGATTCCATGATGCTTTTCATCGTCGTTCCCTCGTGTCGGTATTCCAGGCTTTCAAGGGGCGGCCTTTTGGCGGAAGAAGGTCTCGATCCACGTCGGGAGGATCGGGGAGAGACCGGGAGCGCGGGCATAGGGTGCCGCGGCCAGGCTGTTCACCCGTCCGTGGGGCGTCTCCCGGTGGCACTCCCAGCACCGCCGGGTCTGGGTGTCGTGCACCTTTTCGTAGGCCGGGTTCTCCAGATAGACCCGGCGGACCATGGGGCCGTGGCACCGGATGCAGTTTTCCTGGATCACCGCCCGGCTCTCCTCGATGGTGCGGATCACCGGCGGCTCCAGCCGGAAGGTGAACTTCCAGGAGTGTCGGAGACCGTCGTTGGCCTTGAACCAGTATTTACGGAAAACGTTGTTCTGGGGGACGTGGCAGTCGTTGCAGACGGTCACCCGGCCGTGGGCCCCGTGCGACCAGGTGGCGTACTGGGGGATCATGATGTGGCAGTTGATGCACGCCGTGGGGTCGTCCGAGAGGTAGGACGTGGCTCGCGAGACGTGGAAGGTCACCATCCCGAGCCCGAGCCCGATCGCGGCCAGCAGGGCGACGGGGAGCCGCCACGCGGGAGGGGGCAGCAACAGCCCGATCCACGATCTCAACCGACGAAACGCCATTCTCCGCCTCTCCCCGCTTTACGCTGACCCCTCGCTGCCGTCAGTGAATCCATCCTATCTTATCCTTTCGTGATTTGCAAGGTGTCGTCACCCGGGCGGGGAAGGGCAGTGCGGTCGTTCACCCGGCGCCGCGCCGCGCGCTGCAACCGAAAAAGATTTGCTCCCGTGCGGCTCATGGCCTATCATGTCTATCCGCCTCAGGCCGAGTCGTCGGATCGGCCGCGCAGGCAGCGGTTTTCGCACAAGGGAAGCGGCCTGCCGCGCACGGGGCGGAAAGGGTCGACACGGCCGCGCGGGGGACAGGATGACGGGGAACACAGGGAACAGCGGGACGGAGGCTGCACCGAGGATCTCGGTGGTCCTTCCCGTCCACAACGGGGCGCGTTACCTCGCCGAGGCGGTGGGGAGCGTTCGGGCGCAGACCTTCCCCGGCTGGGAGCTGATCCTGGTGGACGATGCCTCCGACGACGACACGCCGGCGATCGCCGCCGGTGTTGCTGCGGAGGACCCCCGGATCCGGGTCCTCCGCAACGCCGTCAACCGGAGGTTGCCGGGTTCGCTGAACGCCGGCTTCGACCTGGCCCGGGGCGCTTACTTCACCTGGACCTCCGACGACAACCGGTATCACCCTGGCGCCCTGGCGACGATGGCGGCGGTCCTCGACCGGCACCCTGACACCCGGGTGGTCTACGCGGCCTGTGACCTGATCGACGACCTGGGGCGAAAGACGGGGGTCTGGCGGGCGAAGGCGCCCCGCTGGATCCTCTGCCACAACGTGGTGAAGGCGTGCTTCCTCTACCGTGCCGGGTTGCACACCGAACTCGGCGGGTACGACGAGAGCCGCTTCCTGATGGAAGACTGGGACTTCTGGATCCGGGCCGCCCGGGTCGCCCGGTTTCGACGCATCCGCCGCCGGCTCTATGATTACCGTCTGCACGGCGGAAGCCTCACCTCCACCCGCCTGCGGGACGTCGTCAGGGCCCAGTTCGAAGTCGTGGGGAAAGCCCTGTCGGAGAGCCCCGGGGTGACGCCCCGCGTGGCGGCCCGGTCGCGGTTGTTCCTGGCCATGGGGGCTTGGCGGATCGGTGACCCGGCGGAGGCCGCGCGGCAGGTGTCGGCGGTGCGGCCGGTCTCCCGTTTCTGGCACCGGGTGGTGGAGGCGGCCTTCCTGGCCTATCGGGTGAAGAAGCGCCTGGGAGGGTTCAGTGGACATTGACAGCGGGCTCCCCGCCTCGCCCCCGCCCGCGGACCCGATGGGCCCGGTGTCCCTGGGGAAGCGCTTCGTCCGGGGCGCGGCATGGTCCCTGGCGGGTACCGTGGCCGCCCAGGGGCTCGCCCTGCTGGCCTCGGTGGTGGTGGCGCGCCTGTTGGGGAGGGAGGAGTTCGGGCGTTTCGACGTGGTGAACGGGACCGTCCTGATGCTGGGCGTCTTCGCGGGGATGGGCTTCGGGCTGACCGCCACCAAGTTCGTGGCCCAGTGCCGCACCTCCGACCCGGAGCGTGCCGGGCGCATCCTCGGGCTCTCGCTGGCCTTCACCGCCGTTGGGGGAGGTGTCGCCGCCCTCCTCCTCGTGCTCTTCGCCCGCCCCCTCGCCGGCCAGGTCCTCAACGCCCCGGCGCTGGAACTTCCGTTGAGGCTGGCGGCGGCCCTGCTGTTCTTCACCGCCCTCGGCGGCATGCTCAACGGGGCCCTGGCAGGGTTCGAGGCGTTCCGCGCCGTGGCCGGGGTGAACGTTCTCCGCGGGGTGCTCATTTTTCCCCTGATGCTGGCCTGCGCCTGGCAGTGGGGGTTGCCGGGGGCGGTCCTGGCCCAGACGCTGACGTCCCTGGCCTGGTGCGCAGCGGCCGGTGCGGCCCTGAACCGCCATCGGAGGCCTTACGGGATCCGGGTCCGGTGCCGCGGCCTGCGCGTCGAACTCCCGGTCCTCTGGAGCTACTCGTTTCCGGCGCTGCTGGGCGGGGTGCTCGTCACCCCCTTCCTCTGGCTGGCCAGCGCGCTCCTGGCGAACCGGCCCGGCGGCTACTCCGATCTCGGCCTGCTGGGCGCCGCCAACCAGTGGCGGAACGTCCTGATGCTGCTCCCCACCATCTTCACGAACGTCACCCTCCCCATCATCGCCTCAGGCCTCGAAACGGAGGGGAGCCCCGACACCGAACGGGTCATGGAGATCTCGCAGGGCCTGGCCATCCTGTCGGTGGTGCCCGCGGTGGTCGCCCTGGTGTTCGGCTCGGACTTGATCCTCCGATGCTACGGGCGCGACTTCACCGGCGGGGTGCCGCTCTTCGCCCTGATGACGGCGGGCGTGGGGATCGCCGGCATCGGAAACGCCGGGAACGCGGCGATCCAGGCCCACGGCCGGATGTGGATGGCCGTCCTGATGAACCTCTCGTGGTCCGCGGTGTACATGGCCGTCGTGGTGGCCCTCGTCGGCCCCTGGGGCGGGTTGGCCCTGGCGTCGGGGTTCCTGGCCGCCTACGCCGTCCTGGTGGCCTGGGGCTATTTCTACATCCACCGCAGCGGGCTCGTCTCCCGGGGGATGCTGAACCGGACCCTCGGGGCTTCGGCTTTCCTTGTCGCGGTGACGGTCCCCTCGGCCTTCATCCCGACCGACTGGCGTTTGATCCTGCTGGTCCCGGTCCTGGCCGTGGCGGTGGCCCTGTCCTACAAGGTCTGGATCGACCCCGGCCTGAGAGAGAAAATCCGGGAGCGATTCCGATGAGGCAATCCGCAGTCCGTATCCTGGAGCGTCTTCTGCTGGGTCGGGGAATCGACCCGGCCGCGTTGTCCTGCCTCGACGTCGGCGGCACGCGGAAGGTCTGGCTGGAACTCTCCCCGGACCGGCCGCCCGGCCGGGTCCGGACGGCGATCCTTCGCCGCCTGGGGGCGGTTTTCACCCGGGTCCGCCGGCCCTACAAAGTCACCGAGAACCCGCTGGTCGGGCGCATCCCCGGCATCCGGTTCCTGGACAGCGGCTTCAACGCCGAGGCCATCGGTACGGACGCCGACATCGCCGTCGACTTCCTGGACGAGACGGCCGTCGCGCCTTTCGAAGGCAAGTTCGACCTGGTGATCTCCTTCGACACCCTGGAGCACGTCCGGGACCCTCGCCGTTTCTGCCGCCACCTGGTTCGGACGGTCCGGCCGGGCGGGCACGTTTACGTCGCCACCGTCTTCGCGTGGCCCTATCACCCTTCCCCCGAGGACTACTTCCGCTTTTCCCCCGAAGGGCTGCGGGCCTGTTGCGAGGGGGTCGGAGCCGAACTGCTCGAGTGCGGGTGGGACGAGGAAGGGGTGAGCGTGTATGCCTGGCTCCGTCGGGAGGGAGTGCCCGGGGGAGACCGGGGATGACGGGGGCCGATGTCCGACAGGACGGGGAGAGGGGCGTTGCCGGGAACCTTGCGGAGCAGAGGTCGTCCACGCATGGCTGAGATGAAACAGGAACCCTTTCACTGCCCCGTGTGCGGCGGGGAACCGCACGACGCCGGGAAGGAGTTGGGCGGTTACGCCCTGTCGGCCTGCGGCGGGTGCGGTCTCCGGTACGCCCCGGGCGCGTTCGGGACCGACGTCGACTACTCGGCGGTTTACGAAGGGGCACAATACCGCCAGGACCAGGTCGATGACCTCCTCGCGGGGCTGGGTGACCCGGGGCGGTTTGCGCGCATGCTCACCTACCGGGCGTTCTTCCGCCGGATCAGCCCTTTCGGTGAGCGGCGCCTCCTGGACGTCGGGTGCGGGGTGGGGCGTTTTGGCCTGGCCGCCGCCTCCCGGGGGTGGGCGGTCCGGGGGGTCGACCGCTCGGAGCGGGCGGTGGACATCGCGCGGAAACACACGAACCTGGTGGTCGGCACGGAGGAGACGGGCGACCTGGAAAGTCTCGGGGAGCGCTTCGAGGTCGTCACCGCCTTTGAAGTCCTGGAACACCTGTCGGATCCCCTGGGGTTTCTGGACGGCATCCGCCGCCTGCTGAAACCGGGAGGCCGGTTCTTCGCCACCGTCCCGAACTGGGGCGCCCCGTCCGTCCAGGCGGCCGTCCGCCCGGACTGGCTCCCGCCGATCCATCTCTGCTTCCACACCGTGTCCTCCCTGGTCACGCTGGGCACCCGGTCGGGGTTTCGGAGCGCCCGGGTGGGCGTGATCCACGCCGAGCCCCTCACGTGGCGCCCCCGCCCCCTGGCCGGCTGGATCGTCCACCGGCTGGCGGGACGCCCCAACGAGCCCGTGGGCCTGTGGCTCGACGCGGAGGCATGAATGGGCGAGCCCGGACGTCTTCGCGTCGCCCTGGTCGTCTACGGCCTCCCCGGCGGGGGGATGGAAAAGATGCTCCTGACCCTGGGGGCCTTCCTGCGGGCGAACGGCATGGTGGTGGACGTGGTGACCACCGAGTACCGGGGGGCCTGGTTCGGGCGCGTCGCCGAGGCGGGTCTGCGCCCCGTCCACGTGGAGGGCGCCGAGCGGGCCTGGCGCGCCGTGCTGCCCCACTACCTCACGGTGGGCCGCCGGCTGGCGAGGGGCGGTTACGACGCCGTCCTGCTGAACTACGCCCGTTTCGCCCAGGCCTCCCTCGGGATGCTGCCCGACCGGACCTTGCGGGTGTCCATCCTGCACAACGATCACCCGCGGGTGATCGGCGTCGGGTGTGCCAACCGGAGTGCCCTCGATGCCGTGGTGGCCGTGGGCCCCCGGTTGGCTGACCGGGCGGTGTCCCTGGCGGGCGGCCGGCCGGTGTTGACCATCCCGAATGGCGTGGACATCCCGCCGGCCGACGCCCTGGCCAGGCGCCGGCCGTGGGGGACGCCGCTCCGCCTGGCCTGCGTGGGCCGGGTCGATCACCGGCAGAAGGGCGTCCTGCTGCTGCCGGATATCCTCGGGGCCCTGGACCGGGTGGGGATCGACTTCCGCCTGGCGGTGGCGGGCGACGGGCCCGACGCCCCGGAACTGGCGTCGACCCTGAAATCCGGCCCCTTCGCCGACCGGGTGGACCTGATGGGGGCGGTCCCCCCCGAGGCGGTCTACCCGATCCTGCTGGACACCCACTTCCTCCTGATGCCTTCCTCCTTCGAAGGGCTGCCCCTCACCCTGATGGAAGCCATGGCCTGCGGCTGCGTGCCGGTGGTTTCCCGGCTGACGGGGATCACGGACACCCTGGTGTCGGAGGGGGCGAACGGCTGGTTTGCCGCGGCGGGGGACCCGGCCGGCTTTGCCGACGCGGTGCGAAGGGGGGCCGAACCCGGCCGGTGGAGCGCCATGAGCAGGGACGCCGCGGAGACGGCGCGGCGCAGGTACTCGTCGGAAGCCATGTGTGCGAGTTACCTGGCGCTGATCCGGGGGGGGCCGGCGGGTGTGCGCCCCTGCCCGCGGTCCCGGCGGCGCCGCTTCCCCCTGCACCTTCCCACGGTGCTGCGATACGCCCTGGTCCCGCCTTACACGGCCCTGCGCTCCCGGTTAGGCTTGATGGGTTCGCGAAAAGTCGGAAGACGGACCGAAAAGGGTCTGTAAAGCCTTTGTTTGAGCCATCACCCGGAGGGTGATGGTACTTTTTGCGACCGCGTCAGGCTTGGGCGACCGCCGGCTGTGATCCCTTCGAAGGCTGCTGTTTCCCAAATGTTCGGGAGTTGCCGGATGCCCGTTTTCCCCGGGCGGGTTCCCCGGGTCAGTCCGTCTCTTCCGCCTCGGGAACGGCCGGGACGTCCTGGTGGACGGGGACCTGGAAGTAGAAATCGCTTCCCCCCTCGGTGACCGGCCGATACCCGATCGTCCCCCGGTGGGCTTCCACGATCAGGCGGGAAATCGCCAACCCCAGGCCGGTCCCCTTGGTGGCCACCGGTTCGTCCGAGTCGAGCTGGGCGTACTTGTTGAAGAGCAGGGGGACCTTTTCCGGTGGAATCCCGGCCCCCTGGTCCTGGACCGAGAATTCGAGGCAATCCTGCCCGGCCGCCTTGACGGGGCGGGTCGACACGGTGACGGTGCCCCTCGGGGGGGAGTGCTTGATGGCGTTCCCGATCAGGTTGGTCACCACCTGCCCGATGCGGGACGGGTCCATGCAGGCGGTCCCCTTGAAACCGGGGACGGACAGGAACCGGATCTCCTTGTCCAGCCCCAGGGGACGGAGGTTCTCGAGCACTGATTCCACCACTGTGTCCGGGTTCACCCGCTGGGGCGCGATGGGCATCTTCCCCGCCTCGTACTTGGAGAGGTCCAGCATGTCGTTGATCAGGCCGATCATCCGCTCGCTCGACGCGATGATGAACCCGGCGGACTCGCGGCAACGCTCTTCCCGGGTCCGCTTGTGGAGCAGCTTGGCAAAACCGAAGATGCAGGAGAGCGGTGTGCGCAGTTCGTGGATGATCATGGCGGTGAAGTCGGCTTTCAGGCGGAGTTCGCTCCTGAGGCGCTCGCCCTCCATCCGTTGCCGGATGGACCGCGCCCGGAGGTGGAAGGCCCCGAGCACCAGGACGACGGCGAGCAGGGCCACCAGGACGATAAAAGCCGGGGTCTCGTAAAAAGGCGGGTGAATCACGATCATCAGGGTGGCCCCCGACTGGTTCCAGATCCCCCGGCTGTTGGCCCCGATGATCCGGAAGGTGTACGTTCCGGGGGACAGGTTCGAGTAGGTGGCGAAATTCCGGCGGTTGGCCAGGACCCAGTCCCGGTCGACGCCCTCCATCCGGTACGCGTAGGTGTTGTTCTCGGGGGCGACGAAATCCAGGACGGAAAACCCGATGGAAAAGGCGTTCTGGGCGGGCCCCAGGTCGATGAGGGAAGGCACCCGCACGCCCGGCCGGTCCGGGAGGCGGTCCCCGTCGCCGGTGTGGCCTGCCAGCAGGCGGAAATCGGTCAGGGCCACCGGCGGGATCGTGATGGGGCGGGAGAGGGCGCCGGGGTTGAACAGGCTCACCCCCGTGATTCCCCCCATCACCATCTCGCCGGACCGCCGGACGCAGGCGGCGCCCCCGTTGAACTCGTTGTTCTGCAAGCCGTCTTCCGCGTAGTAGTTCAGGAAGGTCCCCGCGCCCGGGTTCAAGCAGGAGACGCCCTTGTTGGTGCTCATCCAGAGGGACCCGTTCCGGTCCTCGAGGATGGAGTAAACCTGCGAGTTGGGAAGCCCGTCTTCCTCGTAGAAATGTTGGATCTCCCCGTCGGGGGCGATCCGGTTCAGCCCCTCGGTGGTGCCGACCCAGACGAAACCGCGCCGGTCCTCGGCGATGCAGAGCACCGAACCGTCGGACAGGCCGTGGGGGTCCCGGGGGTCATGCCGGAAGGGGGTGACCCGGAAGTCCCCTCCCGCTGCGGGTTCGAGACGGAACAGGCCCTCGCCCACGGTTCCGACCCAGATGCACCCCTTCCGGTCTTCCATCAGGGAGTAGATGAAGGCGCCGGAGAGGGGGGGGCGGAAGACGGAAGGGGGAGGGGAGAGGAGGCGGGCGGGGTCTTTCGGGTCCAGGGCGAAAAGGCCGTGGCGAGTGCCGACCCAGACCTTCCCGGAGCGGTCGGCGAGGAGGCACCGGACGTAGAAGTCCCTCATCCCCGCGACCTCGGGTTTCCGGAAGAGTTCGATCCGCCCGGTGGACGCGTCCAGGCGGACCAGGCCACGGATCGTCCCAATCAGCATCCGCCCGTCCCGTTCCTCGCAGAAGGCTTTCACGCTGATCACGCCGACGGCCTTCTCGTTCTCCCGCAGCATGGGGAAGAGGGACACCCACTTTTCTCCCGCCCCGAAACGGAATGCGCCGACGTCGGTGCCCAGCCACAGGTTGCCCGCCCGGTCCTCGTAGGCGGCTTGCACGGACTGGCCGGTGACATTCCCGTCAGAAGGCCGGAAGCTATTGAAAAAGCCTGGTTTGCGCACAATCCTGAACAGTCCCTTCCCGTAGGTCCCCGCCCAGATCACCCCGGAGCGGTCCCGGTAGAGGCTTCGGAACGAGATGGGGACCGCGGGGGCCTGGCGCGACAGTTCGCTGAACGTGAGCGGAACCGGGGTTTGAGCCCCGGAAGCGGCCGGGATCTGGTAGAGGCCCCGTTCCGTGGCGACCCACAGATCACCGGAGTCGTCTTCCCGGATGGCGTAAACCTGGGACGGGCCCGGGAACTGGGGGTCCTGGGACTCCAGGGGGATGTGGCGGACACTCAGACCCCCATCCTCCCGGCGGAGGTATTCCGTGACCTCGAGAAGCCCGCCGGTCCGCATTCCGTGGGGCGAAACCACCTGGATGCAGTTCAGGGGCGACCGGAACGATGGGCAGGATCGGCCGTGGACGTCGCAGACCACCCGCTCCACCTCGTCGATCGGGCGGAACCAGTCACCCTCGAACCGGTAGAGCCCCCGCGAGGTCGCCGCCAGAAGTCTCCCGTCGTCGTCGCAGGCAAGGGCCGCCACCGAGGCAACCGGTTCGGGGCGGCCTGCCCGCAGGAACCGGTTGCACGGCGTGAAGCGCTCCTCCCGGGACCGTCGCCGGAAGATTCCCGAGGTGGTCCCCACCCAGAGGTCGAAGCCGGGGGTTTCCGCGATGGCCGTGGTCCGTGAGGTGGGAAGGGGCCCCGCCAGGTTCAACTGGTCGTGGAAATGAACGAAGTGGCCGGTTTCCCGGTCGAAGCGGTCCAGCCCGCCGGCCATGCCGACCCAGAGGTCGCCCCGGTGATCGATGAACAGGGAACTGACGACGTTGTTGTGGAGGGAGACCGGGTCGAAATTTCGGTGCTTGAAGCTCACGAACCGGTAGCCGTCGAACCGGTTGAGGCCGTAAGCGGTCCCGATCCAGAGAAACCCCTGGTGATCCTGGGCGACGGCGGTGATGGAGTCCTGGGAGAGACCTTCGGCCGCGGAGTGGCAGGACACGAGGAACCGGTCCTCCTGGTGCGGGGGGAAGGCCGCGAACGCGCTGCCCACAACGGCCGGGATCACGGCGAGGGCAAGGGCCCGGAAGGCCCACCCGCGAGGGCGGCCGGATCGGGCGGCGGTTGCGGGCGAATTGCGGATCATCACGTCGGCATGCCCTTCCGGAAACGGGTCGGTTCGTTTCATGATACCCGTGATAGGCCCCCAAATCAAGGAGGAATCGAGGCTTTTCGCGAGGGGCCGATCAGCGGCCCGGCGGTTCCTGGTCGGCTTTGCGGCGGATGCGGTCCAGTCGGCGGGTTTTTTCGTCGGCCCCCATGGCGGCCGCCCCCACGGGTTCGAGAGCGGCGGCGGCCTCCCGCAGGCGGCCCTCGGACTCGAAGATGTCCGCCAGGAGGACCCGTGCCGGGTCCGAGCAGGACGGGCAGTGCGCGTGCGCCAGTATCCCGGCGAGGAGCGCCTCCGCCTGGGGCATGTTCTTCCGGTTGAAGTGGAGCGTGGCGAGGTTCAGGGCGATCAGGTTCCTCAGGTGGGGGTCATTCGCCCCATCCAGGAGGGGGCGGAATTCGAAGAGGGCGGATTCGGGGTTCTCCACCGTCAGAAGGTACCCGGAGATCCGGAAACGGAAACGGTCGGCGCGCGGGTCTTGCGGGGCGGCCGTCACCAGGCGCTTCCAGAGGGCGACGGCCTGCCGGCGGTCGCCGATCTCGTCGTAGAGGAGGTCCGCCATGCGTTCGAGGGCGAGGGGAGCCACGGGGGATTCCGGGAAACGGCGCACCAGGGTGTCCCATGCGGCAAGGGCGCCCTGGAGGTCCCGCGCCTCCGCTCGCAGGGACCCCGTCCGGAAGCACGCCTCGTCCAGGCGCTTCCAACCCGGGTACTCGTGCGTGAGCTGTTCGAGGATCTCGAGGGCCCCGGGGAGGTCCCCCCGGCTGGCGGCTTCCAGGGCATCCCGGTAGAGGGTGTCGGCGGATCGCCCGGACGTCAGGAGGAGGGCTGCGCACAGCCCGAGAAGGCCCAGGACCGCGCAGGCCAGGAAAACGCGGTGCCGGGAGACGAAGAAACGGAAGGCCTCGGCCCTGTCCCTCGGGATCATGATGCCGGGTTACTCGGCCGTGGGGGCCTCGTCCGGGAACTCGCTGTCGCCGTTCTCGGCGCTTTCCTCGTCCTCGGCGGCCAGGAGGGTGAAGGAGGTCAGTTCGTCGTCGTCGTCGATGTCCATGAGCTTCACGCCCTGGGTCCCCCGCCCGATGGAGCGGATGTAGGCGGTGTTCATCCGGATGATCTGCCCGCCCGCGGTGATGAGGACCAGGTTGCAGTCACACTCGATGAAGCAGACCCCGACGGCCTCGCCCGTTCTGGCGGTCACGTTCGTGTTGATGATCCCGTAGCCCCCGCGCCCCTGCAGCCGGTACTCCTCGGTGGAGGTCTTCTTCCCGAAGCCTTTCCGGGTGACCGTCAGGATGTCGCCCTGGCGGTCCAGGACCGTCATGGAAACCACCTCGTCGCCCTCGCGCAGTCGGATCCCGATGACGCCGCAGGCGGTTCGCCCCATGGCCCGCACGTCGTTCTCCGGGAAGCGAATGCTCTGGCCCTGCCGGGTCGCCAGGAAGATCTCGTGGCTCCCGGCCGTCTTGGACACGGCGATGAGGCGGTCGCCCTCGGGCACCGACTGGGCGATGATGCCGATGCTCTTGGGGCGGGAGTACTCGGAAAGCGGGGTTTTCTTGACGATGCCCCGGGCCGTGGCGAGGACCACGTACTCGTTCTCCGGGAAGTCCTTGGTGGCGATGATGTCGGTGATCTTCTCCTCGGGGTCGAACTTGACCAGGTTGACGATGGGCCGTCCCTTGCCCGCGGAGCCCACCTCGGGGATGTCGAAGACCCTCAGCCAGTAGGCCTTGCCCCGGTCGGTGAAGATCAGCAGGTAGCTGTGGTTCGAGGCGGTGAAGGCGTGACGGGTGAAGTCCTCCGACCCCGTGGACATGCCGCGCCGCCCCTTTCCGCCCCGCCGCTGGACGCGGTAGGTGTCCGCGGAGGTCCGCTTGATGTAGCCGGCGTGGGAGACGGCGATGATGGAGTCCTCGTCGGCCACCAGGTCCTCCATCTGGAGGTCGGCGGACTCGTCGACGATGACGGTGCGGCGAGGGTTGGCGTAGGTCTGGCGGATGGCCAGCAGTTCACCCCGGATCACGTTCATCAGCCTGGGCTCGCTGGCGAGGATCTCCTCCAGTTCGGCGATGAGGAGGAGGGTCTGCCGGTACTCCTCGAGGATCTTCTCCCGCTCGAGGTTGGTCAGCCGTTGCAGGCGCATCTCCAGGATGGCCTGGGCCTGGACCTCGGAGAAGCCGAAGCGGGCCACGAGGGCGGCCTTGGCCTCGGGCGGCGTTTTGGAGGCCCGGATCAGGCTGATGACCTCGTCCAGGTGGTCCAGGGCGATCTTGAGGCCTTCCAGGATGTGGGCCCGCTCCCGCGCCTTGCGCAGTTCGTACCGCGTCCGGCGGGTGACCACCTCGCGGCGGTGGGCGAGGAACAGGACCAGGGCCTGGCGGAGGTTCAGGATGGTGGGTTGGCCGCGGTCAATGGCCACCATGTTGATGCCGAAGGAGGTCTGCATGGAGGTGTGCTTGAAGAGTTGGTTCAGGATGATCTCCGGTTCCACGTCCCGGCGCAGTTCGATGACGACCCGCATCCCCTGACGATCCGACTCGTCGCGGATCTCGGTGATGCCGTCGATGCGCTTCTCCTCCTTGACCAGGCGAACGATCTGCTCGATCAGCCTGGCCTTGTTCACCTGGTAGGGGATCTCGGTGACCACGATGGCGCTCCGTCCGCCGGCCATCTCCTCGACCTCGGCCTTGGCCCGCAGGCGGATGATGCCCCGGCCGGTGCGGTAGGCGTCGCGGATCCCCTGCCGGCCGTAGATGAAGCCGTACGTCGGGAAATCGGGGCCGGGGACGATCCCCATGAGCGCCTCCACGGTCGCGTCGGGGTGGTCGATCAGGTGCACGAGGGCGTCCACCACCTCCCCCAGGTTGTGCGGGGGGATGTTGGTGGCCATCCCGACCGCGATGCCGGCGGAGCCGTTGACCAGGAGACAGGGGACCCGGGTCGGGAGCACGGACGGCTCCACCAGGGACTCGTCGTAGTTGGGGACGAAGTCGACGGTTTCCTTGTCGATGTCCGCCAGCATCTCCTCGGCGATTCTCGCCATGCGGATCTCGGTGTAACGCATGGCCGCCGCCGCGTCCCCGTCAACGGAGCCGAAGTTGCCCTGGCCGTCCACCAGCGGGTGGCGCAGGGAAAAGTCCTGCACCATGCGGACGATGGCATCGTAGACGGCCATGTCGCCGTGGGGATGGTACTTGCCGATGACGTCGCCGACAATGCGGGCGCTCTTCTTGTAGGGCTTGTTGTGGGCGTTGCCCATCTCGTTCATCGCGAAGAGGATGCGTCGATGGACCGGCTTGAGGCCGTCCCGCACGTCCGGCAGGGCGCGGTCCACGATGACCGACATGGCGTAGTCCAGGTAGGACTTCTTGATCTCGCTCTCGATGTCCACCTTCACCAGGCGGCCGATATTCTTGTTTTCCTGTTCCATCGCTCTTTCCCCGGGCGTTTAAAAAAGAAAACATTATACCTCCGGGCCGGCCCCGGTGCAAGCGACGGTTTTGGCAACCGCGAAATGATCGTGACCCCGTCCCCGACCGTCGGTTTCCTCCGCCCCGAAGGCGGCGGGGGCCAAACGACGAGGCCCCGTATCTCCGCAGCCCGCTGGTTCTGGATTGACAGCATCAAGCCCTCATCTTACACTTCAAACAAGACAATCAGGGGGAAAGCATGCTGCACAACATTCTCTCTTCGAAGAGGCAGATGGTCATCCCGACAGAAACTCGAGAGGTGCTTCGTGAAGGTGCCTTTGTTGACTGGCGATCCGGAAACCCTGCGAATGAATGGATATCCGGGATTGAACATTCTCCCGCAGTCGTGAAAGGCCGGCCATGATCCGCGCGGCGCTCATCCTGCTGGTCACCCTGGTGGTTTTCGCGCTGGGCCGGTCCCCGGTCTTCCGGGTGGACCGGGCGGGGATCGCCGTCATCGGCGCCGCCCTGGCCGTGGGAACGGGCGTCCTGACCTTCGACGAGGCCATGCGCTTCGTCGACCCGCGGACGCTGATGATCCTGTTCTCCATGATGATCGTCACCGCGGAGTTGAAGCTGTCGGGTTTCTTCGACCTCGCCGGGCGATGGATGCTCCGTCGGGCCCGCTCCCGGGGGGCGCTGCTGCTCTGGGTCACCCTGGTCTCCGGGGTGCTTTCCGCCTTCTGCATCAACGATATCGTCTGCCTCCTCTTCACGCCCGTCGTGCTGGGGGCCTGTGCCCGGGCCCGGCTGAACCCCGTACCCTACCTCCTGGCGGTGGCCCTGGCCTCCAACATCGGGAGTGCGGCCACCCTGGTGGGTAACCCGCAGAACATCCTCATCGCCGGGCTGTCGGGGATGTCCTTCGGCACCTACTTCCTCCGGGCGGCGCCCCTCGCCCTCCTCGGGCTGGGCCTGACCTTCCTGGCCCTGAAGTGGCGCTACCGGTCGGACCTGACCGGGACGTTGCCCGCCGACGTCGCCGGGTCGGCTCCCGTGCACGCCTACCTGGCGGGGAAGGGGGTCCTTGTCCTGGGCGCCGTGATCGCGGGGTTCAGCCTGGGGGCCGACATGGCGGTCACGGCCATGCTGGGCGGGGCGGCGCTTCTGGTGACCCGGCGGGTCAACCCCAACAAGATCTATGCCTCGGTGGACTTCAACCTGCTGGTGATCTTCGCGGGGCTCTTCGTGATCATCGGGGGGGTGGAGAAGAGCGGCCTCATGGACTGGGTGCTGGGGCGCCTCGGCGGGTTCGATTTCCATTCCCTGCCGGTCTTCGCGGCGCTGACGGTGGTCTTCTCCAACCTGTTCAGCAACGTCCCGGCGGTCCTCCTGCTGAAGTACCTCGTGCCCGCCGCCGGGTCTCCGCCGTGGTGGACGGCCCTCGCCCTTTTCAGCACCCTGGCGGGGAACCTCACCCTGGTGGGTTCCATCGCCAACCTCATCGTGGCGGAGATCGCGCGCAAACAGGGCGTCCGGTTGGGGTTTTTCGAGTACCTCAAGGTCGGCCTGCCGCTGACCCTGATCCTGTGCGCAGCCTCCGGAGTCTACCTGAGATTCCTCTGACCGCTCTGCGTCGACCGGAGCGGTCAGACGGGTCAGACAGGTCGGACAGGTCGGAACGCCAAAGCCAATGACCCTGCCCATTGGAGAGGCTCACGCGAGGGAGGGGCATGAAAAAGGGCTCCCGGGAGGGAGCCCTTTGGTTCTTGCCGGCCGGAGGCGTCACTTCACCGCGGCGACCGCCTTGGCGACGGCGTCCTCGATCATCGCCGCATCGGGCGTCGGGATGTGGCCGTTCTTCATCAGCAGGTCGACCACCGCACGGGCTTCCAGGATGTCCCGAAGCGTCGTGTCGTGCACTTCCTGCCAGGTGGGGGTGATGCGCGCGACGCCGTTCTTCACCGCCTCCATGGCCACGTCGGCGGCCTCGACGGCGAACATATCCGTCTCCTGCATGGTGGGCATGATGTAGTCGGGGTGGATCCCCTGTTTCTCGGCGAAGCGGGCCATGGAGTGGGCGGCGGCGATGGCCATCTCGTCGGTGATCTTCCGGGCGCGCACCATGAGGGCGCCCTTGAGGATGCCGGGGAAGCCCATGGAGTTGTTCACCTGGTTGGGGAAGTCGCCCCGGCCGGTGGCCACCACGTAGGCCCCCGCCTCCTTGGCGGCGTAGGGATAGATCTCGGGGACGGGGTTGGCGCAGGCGAACACGATCGGCTTGTTCCCCATGGAGCGGATCCACTCGGGCTTGATGGTGTTGGGCCCCGGGGTGCTCAGGGCGATCAGGACGTCGGCACCCTTGCAGGCCTCGCCGATGTCGGCGACGCGGCCGGGGTTGGTGGCCTGGCACAGTTCCCACTTGCGGTAGAAGGCCTTGTCGCCTTCGATGTCGGCGCGGCCCTTGTGCAGCGAACTCTTGGTGTCGAAGAGGATCATCTTCCCGGGGTCGCCGCCCGCGCTGAGGATGAGGCGGGCGATGGTGGTGTTGGAGGCGCCGGCGCCCAGCATCACGATGCGGACCTCGCCGATGGCCTTGTCCACGATCTTCAGAGCGTTGATGAGCCCGGCCAGGGTGACGCTGCCGGTCCCCTGGGCGTCGTCGTGCCACACGGGGATGTCGCACTCTTCGCGGAGAGTGTCCAGGACCTTGTAGCAGTTGGGCTGGGAGATGTCCTCCAGGTTGACGGCGCCGAAGCTGGGTTCCAGCATCTTCACGAAGGTGATGATCTTGTCGGCGTCCGGCTTGCCGTCCTTCCCCCGGTTGTTCACGCAGAGGGCCACCCCGTCCACGCCGCCCAGGTACTTCATGAGGAACGCCTTGCCTTCCATGACCCCGAGACCGCCCGAGGGGGAGCAGTCGCCGTCGCCCAGGACCCGGGTGGAGTCCGACACCACGGCCACCAGGTTGCCCCGGTTGGTGAGGTCGAAGGAGAGGTCGTGGTTGTCCCGGATGGAGGTGGAGACCTTGGAGACGCCCGGGGTGTACCACACGTTGAACCAGTTGAACCCGTAGACGCCGGCCTTGGGGACCGTCATGATCTTCCCGCCGTAGAACTTGTGACTGCTGTAGGCCAGTTCCTTGAGGAAGACGGTCTTGGCCTTCGCGATCTGCTCCTGGGTGAAGTCCGCGGGAAACAGGGCGTTCAGGTTGGCGAGGGACAGGTCGATGGGACTCACGATTACCTCCTCCGGGCGAAATTGTGTCCGGATTTTATCCGAGAAAACCACTGGACACAACCCTTTTCTCCCGTTCCGCACCCGTGCCGCAGGGGGAGAAATTCAAACCACTGATTTCACTAATATTCACTAATCAAATGAATTAAAAGAATTTCAGCCTCGAGGCCCTTCCGCAAAAACGGGGTGGGCTGTTGGCAGGGTCAAGAGCAGGTCTCCGGGGGGATGGAATTAGTGAAGATTAGTGTTATTAGTGGTTTAGAAAATCAGGAGTGGCTTGAGTTGAAGAAACCCTCGGCGAGGAGGGTTTTGAGGGCATCGACCAGGGCTCCGGTGTCGTCGCGGGTGTTGTATCCCTGGACGGATACCCGCACGAAGAGGCGCTCGCCGTGGCCGGTGACGGGGACCTCGATGCGGAACCGGTCGTAAAGGGTCGATTTCAGGGTTTCCGCGTCGCAGGGGGGCACGGGGAGGGCCGCCATCTGGAGAAAACCGCCGGGGCCGGAGATGGGCGGGAGGCCCGTCAGGGAGCCTACGGCGTCAAGGGTCTCCGCCGCCAGGTCGTGACAGGCGGCCCGGACACGGTCCCAGTGGTGCTCCCGCTGGAAGGCGATGGCGGCGGGAACGGACAGGAAGGCGGCGATATCGCGGGTCCCCTGCCACTGGTGACGGCGGAGGAAGGGCGTCGACCCCAGGTAGCCGTCGAAGGCGGTGTGGCCGGCCACCCCCTCGCCGTACCCCCACCCGATGACCACCGCGTCCAGCGAGTCCTGGATCTCGGGCCGCGCGTAGAGGAAGGCGCTCCCCTTGGGCGCGCAGAGCCACTTGTGGCAGTTGCCCACGTAGACGTCCGCCCCGAGGGCGTCGAGGTGCAGGTCCGTCTGGCCGGGGGCGTGGGCGCCGTCGATCACGGTGAGGATGCCCGCCTCCCGCGCCCGCCGGCAGAGTTCCCCCACGGGGAAAACCAGGGCGGTGGTGGACGTGACATGGCTGAGATAGAGGATCCGGGTGGCGGGGGTCACCCCGTCCCAGACCCGGTCCGCTGCGACGTCCGGAGAGGGGAGGGGCAGCGGGAGGGGGTGACGGACGTAACGCGCCCCCCGACGCCGGCAGACGTGCTCCCAGACGTTGTCGCAGGCGCCGTACTCGTGATCGGTGGTGAGGACCTCGTCGCCCGGCATCAGGCAGAGGGAGCGGGCCACGGTGTTGACGCCGGTGGTGGTGTTGGTGAGGTAGACCAGGCGGTCGGGGGACGCGTCGAGGAAGGCCGCCAGCGACCGGAGGGATTCCCCCAGGAGCGCGGCGGACCGGCGCCCCAGGAACTCCACGGGACGGCGCTCCAGCTCCCGCTGCCACGCCTGGTAGGCCTCGAACACCGGCAGCGCGCAGGCCCCGAATGAGCCGTGGTTGAGGAACACGATCCCGGGTTCCAGCAGGAAGAGGTCCCGGAGGCTCACCGGCGCACCCCCCCGAAGAGGGCGCCCGGCTTGATCCCGAACACGCCCCGGGCCTTGCGGCAGGCCTCGTCCAGGGTCATCCCGTCGGAGACCCGCCGGACGCCGTGCTTGCGGCACAAACGGAAGAACGTGTCCGCCGGTTTCCGGAGGTCCCGGAGCCATTTCGCTGGGAGGAGACGGCGCTCGGCGGCGGTGAGGTTCCAGACGGGGTCGATCCGGAGGCGGTAAAGGAAGAGGGAGGCCTTCTCCACGCGCCGCCGGATCACCTCGCTCTCCGCGCTCTCCAGCGCCTCGCGAAAAGCCTTGAACCCCTCGCCCAGCAGGGCCTCGTCCCAGCCGAACTCCGCCGCGTTGCCGTAGAAGTGCGGGTGCAGCCCCGACGCCTCGAGCCGGTCCAGCCAGCGGTTGACGAACCGGCGCAGGGGGGGCGCGGCCTTCCCGTAGTGGAGGGACAGGAACTCGTCGGCCAGGGCCCGGCCGTCCTGGGTGGGGTCCCAGAGAAGCCGGCCGGCGAGGTAGTTGCGGAGGTCGGAAAACTCCCCGGCCGGCGTCCCGCCCAGGGCGTTGACGAAGACGCCCTTGACGCCCCGGTCCGCGAGGAAGCGGAGGTTTTCCCCGATGCGGCGGAGGTTGGGGCTGGGGACGAAGTAGTTGGTGAAGTTCACGGCGTAGGTCCAGACCCAGAGCTTGTCCGTGGCGGCCCGCCAGCGGTCCAGGTCTTCCGTGAAAGCCCGGTTGACGGGGCAGGCCGGGTCGCCGAGGGCGTGGACCTGACAGCACTCGATGGTGCAGAGCTGGATGCGGACGTTGGGCCTCGGCCGAAGGGTTTTGGGCGGCTTGCGGCTCCACATGTAGGCCAGCGTGCCCACTTCGGCCCCGGAGCGCCGCTTCGCCACCGCGTCCGCCACCGCGTTGACCAGGGAAAGGAGCGGAGCCATGGGCGAGCCTTCCACCTCGGTCAGGGCCCGGCAGCGGGGGCACCGGCAGTAGTACCAGTTGTCGTTCTGGGACACGGGGGCGACCGTGAGCGAGGGGTCCTGTTCGAAGCGCTCGAGCACGGCCTTCGTCACGAGCCGGACCCCGTCGGGGTGGGTGGGGCAGGGTTGCGTTCCCTCGCCCCCCATCTCGTTGGAAACGTTCCAACGGCGTTCCCCGAAGTAGTCGGCGAAGTAGTCGGGGTGGGCTTCACCCCAGGTCCGGGCCGGCAGGAGAAGGCCCAGGGAGTGACCGACCAGCGGGATGCCCGTGGTTCCGCCCAGGCTCTCGGGGATTCCTCTCACCGCGTTGTAGCGCAGGCGGACGGCGAAGTCCGGGGCGAGGGCGTTCTCGGCGTAACTGCATAGCCGGTAGGCGAAGACCGGGTGAAAGCGCCGGTCCACGGGGCCGAAACGGGCGCCGGGTGCCAGGGGCGGGACGTGCGTGTGGTCCGCGGTCAGGAAACGGGCGCCGAGATGCTCCTCACAGAAGGCGTAAACCCCGTAGAGGGTTCCCCGGGGCCGTCCGCCGAAAATGGCGAGGAGGTCGTCCCCGGCGAACGTCCGGAAGTCCTCGGGGCCCGGGGAGGGGGACCCCTCGTCCGGCAGGCGGGACGCCAGAGCTTCGGAGCGGCCGATGTACACGTGAAGGCGCCCCGGGTCCACGGACCGGACCACGGGGAGGGTGAACCCCGAGGCCCGGGCGAAGAAGCGACGAAATTCTTGTGCCGCCGTCAGTTCCGCGGGATGGGCGTCTTCGGGGACCAGGATGTCCCACCCCGACATTGCGAAAGGGTCGAGCGGGCGCTGCGGCGGGCCGGCAACCCGGGCTCCGGCGACGGTGAAGCCGCAGGCCAGGACCGAAAGGAGGACCACGGGCAGGCCCCCAGGGAACGCGCGCAGGACCCGGGGACGGCCCGGCGGGTCGTTGCGGGGGGCACCGGTGAACGTCGCGGGCTTCACATTTCCCCTCGAAGGGAGGATGGTTGCGGGCGGCCGGGGTGGCCCGGGCCCGGGAAGATTCTACTGCACAAGGACGCCTCCGGGAAGGTTTTTGTCTGAGGGCCCTCCTGCCTCGTCCCATGATGGCCTCCCGTTCCCCGCGTTCCCAATCATCCTCTTTGAAAATGGGGGGAAGGGTGTTATGCTCACGCGGTGAACGGACGTTTCCGAACAGGGTCCCACGTGCTCTCCAGCCCGGGCAGGGTCGGAGGGAACAGGATATCCACTCCGGAGGTGATGCGATGAAGAGAACGATGATGCTGCTTGTCGTCCTGTGTCTGTCCCTGGCGGTGGCCTGCTCGAAGAGTTACGGGGACGTGAAGGCGTTCCTGCAGAAGATGACCGCCTCCATGGAGACCTTCCTCTCCAACATCGAGAAGGCCCAGAGCGCCTCGGAGACCGCCACCGCCATGAACAAGCTCTGCGACGACATGGAGTCCTTCACCAAGGAGGCGGAAGAGCTGAAGAAGAAGTATCCCGAACTGGGGAAGGAAACCCCGTCGGCGCTGAAAACGGAGATGGACAAACTCCAGGAGGTTTCGACCCGTTTCCAGGGCCCGGCCCTCAGGGACAAGCTCATGAAATTCGCGTCGGACGAGACGGTCCAGTCCGCGGCCATGCGAATGGTCAAGGTCGGGAACGCGATGCAGATGCTGGGGAATTGAAGTGAACCGGACGGTCGTTTCCTGCTGTGTGTGCCTGGCGTTTCTTCCCGTCTGCTTCCCGGCTGCCGCCCACGGGCGTTATGGCCCCCGGGAGGCCGTCCGCGCCGAGTGGGCGCGCCAGGACCCCGGCCTGGGCGAGGGTGTGGGGAAGGCCCTCTCCCCGGAGGACCGGGACCGCCTGGAGCTGTCCCTCCGCCGGATCGGCAAGCCGGGGATGCCGCCGATGCTTCCGCCCGAACTGGACCAACCGGCCCTGGCGGATTGGGAGCAGCGGGCCCTCCGGGCGAAATCCCCGCAGGACCGGTTCACCGCCCTCCACTTCCTCAACCGCCTGAAGTCGCCGAAGTCCCTGTCGGCCCTGGCCGGGCTGGCGCCCGCGGACGCCGCGGCCTGGCCCCGGCACCTGCAGCTGTCCCAGGCGGTTGCCGCGGCCCGGCTCCGGGGTGAAAAACCGGACGCGGCCCTGACCGCGTTCCTGGAAGCGCTGGACAAAGCCGGGAAGGTGGACCCGGTCCGGGCCGCGGCCGCCCGGTTGCGGCTTCATCTGGCGGGAATCGAACCGGTCCCGCCGTCCGGGGTCGTGCCGACGCCCGGCGCCGTGGCCGCCCTGCTGGAGGCCTGGAACCGGGGTCCATGGGACCGTCGGGTCACGGTGCACCTCGACCTTCTCCTCGATCTCGCCCTGCCCGGCATGATGATCAGCCGGGAGAACCTGGACGAGCACTGGCGGCGCCTGGGCCTCTCGGGGAGCCCCGATTACGCCGACCCCGCCCCGGTGGACGCGAAATCGGCCCGGGCCGGGAACACGCTGCGGGAGTTCCTGATGCAGAGGCTCCTGGAAGGCCTCCCCGACCCGCTGGACGAGGAGTCCAACCGTGCCCTGAGCGCAGCGTGGCGCATGTTCACGGTGAACCTGCCGAACGCCCCCCGCCTGCTTCGCCTCGCCTGGGCCGGCGTCCTGCCCCGGGCGAAAGGGGACTGGGCGGCCGCCGCGGCCAGGGGGCTGGCCGCCGGGGACGACCCGATCGTCCGGGCTTACGTTCTCCCCGCGCTCCGGAAGCTGGACCCTTCCGCCGCGGACACGCTCCGGAAGGCCCTCCTGGCGGGCAAGGACCCCGTTGCCCGCGGGGCTGCCATCGAGGACCTCCCGGCCCCCCCGGAGGACCTCGCTGCGCTCTGCAGCGCCATCGGGACCGACAACGACCTCGACGGGCTCCAGGCGCTGATCGGCGCTTTGGAGCGCTGGAAGCTGGCGCCGGAACGCCAGGCCGAGGTCCTGGGGCCTTTCCGGACGAACCCGGACTGGGCCCGACGCTTCCTGGCCTGGCAGGCGCTGGTCAAAATCCGCCCCGACACCCCCTGGCCCGCGGCCCCCGACCCGACGCCCCGGGACCGGCAGATCCTGAAAAAGGCCGAAAGCCTCGCGGCAGGTAAGAAACCCGTTCGGCTCCGGGTCACCTTTTCCGGCAACCGGTCCGTGGTGCTCCGGCTGGACCCGAAGATCGCCCCCCTGAACACGGCCAACCTGATCCTCCTGGCGTCGGAGGGTTTCTTCGACGGCCGCCGGGTCCCCCGGGTGGTCCCGGACTTCGTGGTCCAGATGGGCTCTCCCTGGGACACCATGGACGGCGGGCCCGGCTACACGGTGCGCTGCGAGAACAGCCTGACGTGGTACGGTCCCGGGAGCGTGGGCATGGCCCTGTCGGGGAAGGACACCGGCGGGAGCCAGTTCTTCATCACCACCAATGCGACTCCGCACCTGACCGGCCGCTACACCCGCGTGGGCGAGGTGGAAGACCCGGATAAGGCCCTCCCGATCCTCGACGGACTGATCCCGGGGACTCTCATCGTGTCGGTTAACGTTGAGAAGTGAGGACGGAGGGAGCAGAGGCGGAAGTGAACCACGAACCACACGAACGAAGAATTCAGAATCCAGAATCCAGAATTTAGAAAACAGGATTCAGAAGACAGAAGGCAGGAGAGGGAGACAGCGCTCAGGAGGCCGTTGTCGGGAGACAGGAGAAAGGAGACGGCGTTCGGCCTGTCGACCATAGTGGAGACGCCTCTTCTCCGTGCCTCTGCGAGAGACATTCCGGAAGGTCTTTTCCCGGAGGTGGGATGACCCGGTGAAGGCAACCGTTGGTGCCTCTTGGCCCTATCCAGGGGCCAGGCGGGTTTCTTGGCGAGCTTTGCGCCTTGGTGAGAGCCGGTCCGGAACCTGATTTCGCCAAGGCGCCGAGCTCGCCTTGGAAGACGGCATCGGCCGCAGCTTCCCCTCCCGGTTGACGTTTCAAGCGATCGACCCCACTGTCTTGCGCGATCCGGCAACGATTTCACTTCGAAAGTACTGCAGACTATCCGCCCCGCCGGTCCCGCTTGTCCTTCCTGTCCCTTTGGTCCTTTTGGCCCTTTTGCTCCCTTGGTCCCTTCGCGCACCCACGTCATCAAAAAATCTTCAGGGCGACGGGAAGGCTGCGCCTTTTTCCCTCGTGCCCTCGTCTCTACGAGCTTGCGCTTGCAAAAGACGGGAGGAAGGCCCGGGAACCGCGCCGCTCCGGCGGCCTGCGCGGCGCGGCCAAAGCGGCGCTCCGGCAGCCTCCGCGCCGCACTCCGCAACGAGGCTTGCCGGACGAGGGGTGTCGGTCCGGAGGGGGCGATGTCAATGACGATGGTGTTGTGATACCGATGGCGACGACGATACCGATACCGATACTGATGACAACGATGGCAATAACGATGGTGATGGCGATGCCAATCACGAGGCCGATACCGATTGCGATTGCGATACCGATTGCGATACCGATTGCGATACCGATTCCGATACCGATTCCGATACCGATACCGATGCCGATACCGACCCCGACGGCTATTCCTCCGAGCCTACAGCCTATAGCCTACAGCCCAACCCGGATAAACCGGAGAGAAACCACGGATGAACACGGATGGACACGGATCATCCGGACGCTCCAGAAAAAAACAGGCGGTTTTTACCTCTCGCAAAGACGCAAAGACGCCAAGCCTCGCAAAGCCGGAAGCGGAAAAGGGGGATTCCTTTGCGAGGCTTTGCATCCTGGCGTCTTTGCGAGAGGCCTGTTACGTCGATTCCGGACCCGGATCGGCACAAGCGTGGCAAACCGGACGACGCTGCCGGGATTCCCTTCTTCGTCCCCGCATCGGGTTTCCCCGCTCTGAAAGCGGTGGGAGCCCACCGACGATTTCAAATCTTGCTCATTTTGCCAAAGAATTTACTTTGAAGGGACTACAGCCTACAGCCTACAGCCTACCTTCAGGGCTGCCCCAGGTACGCGCCCATGCGGTCGCCGGCGGTGCTGACGTAAAGGATGTCGCCGATCATGGGGTAGGTCCCATCCACCACAAACCATGCGGCCGTCCCAAGTTCCGCCGGGTTGAGGACACCCGACCACCTCCCGTAGGGGGCGATGGTGCTCGACACGGTGCCCACGAGGGTCCCCGAGGTGCTGTAAAGCTTGATAGTGAAGGGGTTCTCCCGGCTGTCCCGGTTGGTCAGGCCCAACCGGTTGAAGGCCCAGTCGGCGCCGGTCTTGACAACGGGGAAATAGAGGGTCGCGGCGCTGTCGGCGGTGGCCGGGATGCCGTCGAAGCGGAAATGGGCGGGGTCTCCGAGACCCTCCAGGAAGAGGCTGAACCCGAGGAGCGGCGACGGGGCGGTGATTTCCACGCAGGCCGCGGTGCTTCCCACGGGGTGACCGACCAGGTCCTGCACGCTCCGGGTGACCTGTTCGAAGGGGCCCACGGGGTAGGGCCAGTCCCGCTCGGACAGCACCCCGCCCGACGCGTCGAGAAGGCGGATGTGAAGGGTGCAGGCGCTCTCGCCCGCGTTGCTGCACGTCATCCCGGTGTAGGTGGTGGCAGGTGTGGGGATGTCGTTGTAAATCAATCGGTAGGTCGTGGCTTCACCCGCGGCGGCCTCCCCCGGGGACGGGGCGCCGGCCGCGGTCGCGGCCAGGGTGGCCGGCAGTCCCGCGAGGCCCGGCAGCGAGAGGTTGCCGAACAGTTCGAAACCCGTCAGCGGGCGGTCCGACAGGATACGGATGAAACGGATCAAGGCGGCGTCCGTCGCGCCGAAGACGCCCTCGACGAGACGAACGTACTTGCCGCCGGGCGGGATGGTCCCGGACGCCGTCGCGACCGGGTTCCCGGACTCGTCGTACCCCGTCAGGGTCAACGCCGCGGAGGCCGTCCCCGGGTTGACCAGGGTGATGCCCGTGTAGTAGCCGAAAGCCGTGGTGACGTAGGGGAAGAAGAAGGCCTGGGACCCTTCGCCGGCCAGGGGGAGGGTGACGTGGGTGGCCACGCCCCGGTTGCCGAATTCCACGACGCCCCGCAGTGGGGCGAGCGCGGTGACCCGGACCCAGGAATCCTGGAGGGCCATGGGCGACAGGATCTCCTCCAGCCCCGCGGACCACCCGCCCGATGCCGCGAGGGCGGGGAGGGAATACGTCTCCAGAGGGCGCCCGTCGGGGGCGTAGGCGCACACTTGCACCGCGGTCGACGCGGTCCCCGTGTTGGCCAGGGACAGTCGGGACCACCAGAGATCGGTGTCGGCGACGTGGGCCGCGCTCAGGACCCGGGCCCCGGCGGCGTCGGTGTACGTGGCCGTGAGAACGGCCCCGTCGTAGGCCGGCGACGCGAGCACGCCCAGGTACCAGACACCCGGGGCGGGGGCGGGGAGGTTGATCTGTTCCGTGCTGCTCCCCTCGGTGATGGAACGGGCGTCGTAGACGGACAGGGAAGGCTGGCCGCCCCTCCTGGCGTAGAGGTCCGCGTCGCCGGTTCCGCCCGAGAGGGTGGCGGAGAACGCGGTGGCGCCGAGGGGGACCTCGAGGCAGAAGTAGCGGAACGTGCCGGACTGGCTCTCCGAGAGGCCGGTGGCCGGGGTTGCCCGGACGATGGCCTCGCAGGGTTCCGGGGCGGAAACGATCTTGTGGTGGCCCAGGATGGCCTGGACCTGGGCGTCCGACCCGAAGGGGGAGGCCCGCCAGAGATCGTAGAAATCGAGGACGTTCGAGGGGCTGCAGTCCTCGACGACGTTCCAGATGCCCGGGATGCCCAGCCCGATGGTGTCCCAGCCCTCCGCGGCGGAGTCGAAGATGTCCCAGAGGGAGGCGCAGACGGCGCCCTCGTCCTCCGCGTGGTGCGCCTCGGGGTCGGGGGGCTCCAGGTAGAAGAGCAGGGACTGGTCCTCGGTGTCCTCGTAGGTGGGATGCCCCTGGACGGCGGCCTCGATGAACGTGGCCCACCCCTCGGACCAGGCGCACCCCCGGCTGGAGTGATAGCCCCAGAAGTGCGGGTTGCAGTTGGGGGTGGAGGGGTAGACCAGGTAGATCTTGTCCATGACGAAGTGGCCGAACTCGTGCAGGATCACGTCCCCGTCCCACCGGTCCTCGGCGAGGAGGTGGATGGCGGACCCGTCGTAGTAGGTCCCGTCGGCGCTCCCCGCCGACCAGATCACCGGCAGGTTGTACTCGTTGCGCCACCCCGTGTTCTGGTAGAGGAAGCGGAAAGCCTCGTTGCCGATCTTGTCGAAAATGTAGTAGGCCATGCGGTTGGAATCGTCGGTGACGGTCCAGGCGCCGAAGTCGTACGTGCTCCCGCTCACCAGGGCGTCGGAGGTCTGGGCGGTGAAGAGGGTCCCCCCCGGTGTCCGGACGTGGCACGAGAGGTCGTCGGTGGCGTAGACGACGGCGCGAAGCGACGTGCCGCCGCCGACCTCGACGGGCCCGGACTGGAAGTGCCCGGTCGCGTCGGTGTAGACGGTGTCGAGCAGGCCGTTGGCGCTGGTGCGGATCTCCACCCGGGCCGAACCCAGGGGGCGGTCGACGCCCTCCCGGTCACGGTAGGCCCACGAACCGGAAACCACCGCCGAGGTCGGCGACGGCGCTGCGGCCACGACCACGGCCTCGCGCTTGCCGTCCCGCAGGGTGCCCGCGGAGGAGGCCGGCGGGAGCGGGATCGGTTCGGCCCCGCACACCGCCGTGTCGGGCGGAGCCTCGGGGTCCCGGCTGCTGAGGGTGGTCCGGTTTCCCCGGGTGTGGAGGAACAGGCGGGCGTGCCGGCCGAAGACCGCCCGCCCGAGGCGGCACTCCGCCGTCACCCGGACGGGGAGGCTTCCCTCGCGGGTTGCCCGAAGCGGCAGTCGGAAGGAGGCCGGCCGGCCGACCCCGAGGTCCACCACCCACTCCGGGGCCTCGACGCCGAGTTCGAGGCCCTCGACGGGCTCGACCCGGACTTTCGTGCCGGGGGCGTTCACGGCGCTCGAGACCTCCACCTCCAGGGCGCCCCACGCGCCGGAAGACGGCATTGCCGGCACCGCCAGCCGGATCGTGATGGGGGAGTCGATCTTGGTCGCCCGGAGGGGGCCGGAAAAGGCCCAGAGCAATCCGACGGCCAGCAGGGCGGCCCTGAAGGGGTGGATGAATTGCAACCGGCTTTTTGTCAATGCACAAGAACGTTTTTTCACGCGTTTTTCCTCCGGGCGGTCTGCGAACGCAACCACGGCGCATTCTAGAATAGGGATGCGTCGAGGGGAAGGAAATTTGCAGCGAAAGTGACAAGGAAGAGGCGTTTGGTGTACAATAACCCGAATTCCGACGAGGGAGCGGCGCGCATGGCGAGAACGAACGCACGGAAAACCCAGGAGATCGCGGGGGCCATCCTCCTCTTCCTGACCCTGATTCTTCTCCTTGCCCTGCTGACCTTCCAGCCGACCGATCCGCCGCGATCCACGGCCGCATCCGCCCGGAACCTGATCGGGACCTTCGGGGCGTACCTCGCCGAAGCCTGTTTCCGCTTTCTCGGGCTCGCCGCCTACTTCCTGGTCATCCCGCCCGCAATCCTCGGCGTCCGCCTGATCTGGCACCGCCCGTCCCGGAGGCTCTTCTCCGGTTACTGCTCCTTCCTCCTGCTCGTCCTCTCCGTCGCCTCCCTGGTGCAGGTCTGGGTGGAAGGCGGCGTGAAGGGGGCCGCCGGCCTGCCGTTCGCCCCGGACCCCCGGATGCCCGGCGGGATCCTGGGGATGGCGACGAAGCGCGGGCTCGAGTCCCTGTTCAACCCCGTGGGGACGCTCATCATCCTCTTCGCCATGCTCACCGTCGGGTTGATGCTCCTGACCCCACTCACCTTCGGAGAGGTCTGGGGCACCGTGCGGTCCCTCTTTTCCCGGGGCCGGAAGGCGGAGGAGGAAAGCCGGGAGTTGGAAACGGAGGAAGAGACGGAGGCGCCGGCCCCGGACGAAACGGAACCGCCCCCCTCCCGCTCGTCCCGCACGGAGGCCCCCCCCGTGGAGATGGCCGCCGCGCGGCCGGCGTTCGTGACCCGCCAGGCCCCGGCGCCCATGTCGCCGCCCACCTTCCGGGAAAAGCTCCAGGAAGAGGGGAGCGGGATCCCCGAGATGAAGATCAGCGCCCCCCTCTCCCGTTCGGGCTTCCGGCTCCCCCCGGTGACGCTGCTGACCCCGGCCTCCGCGGGCAGCAAGGTGAACGAGGCCGAACTCATGGAAAAGGCGGGGCAGATCATCCGGAAACTGGCCGAATTCGGCCTCGAGGGCAGCGTGGAGGCCATCCACCCCGGGCCCGTGGTGACCCTGTTCGAGTTCAAGCCTGCACCGGGCGTGAAGTACAGCCGGATCGTCTCCCTGCTGGACGACCTCTGCCTCGGCCTCCGGGCCGAGTCCATCCGGGTGGACCGGATCCCCGGGAAGTCCACCGTGGGGATCGAGGTGCCCAACTCCAGCAGCGAGGTCATCCAGATCCGGGACATCCTCGAATCGGCGGAATTCGCCCAGTCGCGGTCCCGAATCACCCTGGGGCTCGGCAAGCGGATCAACGGCGACGTCTACGTCACCGACCTGGGCAAGATGCCCCACCTTCTCGTGGCCGGGGCCACGGGGCAGGGGAAGAGCGTCGGGCTCAACACCATGATCACCTCCATCCTCTTCAAGGCGACGCCCGACGAGGTGAAGTTCATCTTCATCGACCCCAAGCGGCTGGAACTGGGGATGTACGCCGACATCCCCCACCTGCTGACCCCCATCGTCACCGACGCCAAGCTGGCGGCGGGCGCCCTGATCTGGGCGGTGCGGGAGATGGAGGAGCGCTACAAGCTCCTGGCCAAGTACGCGGTGAAGGACATCGAGACCTTCAACCGGCTGGCCCGGGAGCACGAGGCGCTCCCCGAGGCGCCGGGGCAGTCCACGCTCCGGACCATCCCCTTCATCGTCATCGTCATCGACGAGCTGGCGGAACTGCTCTCCGTGGCCTCGAAAGAAGTGGAACTGTGCCTCCAGCGCCTCGCGCAGATGGCCCGGGCCGTGGGCATCCACATCGTCATGGCCACCCAGCGGCCGTCGGTGGAGGTGGTGACCGGCATCATCAAGGCCAATTTCCCTTCGCGCATTTCCTTTCGCCTGCTGTCCAAGCACGACTCGAAGACCATCCTGGACCAGGTGGGCGCCGAGCACCTGCTGGGGAAGGGCGACATGCTCATCCTGCCCCCCAACTCGTCCAAGTTGCTGCGCGTTCACGGCGCCTACATCTCCGAGGAGGAGACCAAGCGCGTGGTGGACTTCCTCAAGTCCCAGGCGTCGCCCCAGTTCCAGGAGATCGTCGGCCCCCCGGACGGCGAGGGCGAGGGCGAGAACGGCGACGGGGTGAACGGCGGGGACGACCCGCTCTACGAGGAGGTGGCCCGCTTCATCGTGAAGCAGCGCAAGGCGTCCACCTCCATCCTCCAGCGGCGGTTCCGCATCGGATACGGCCGCGCGGCGCGCCTGATGGACCTCCTGGAGCAGGAGGGGATCGTGGGCCCCGCCGACGGCAGCCGGCCCCGCGACGTTCTGGTGCCCCCCGACTTCTACGACGCCGTGGACGAGACCCGCAACCCGGACGAGTGAGCGCCGTCGAGGTGATGTGGAGTGCGGCGCGAAGGTTGCCGGAGCGCCGCTTTCAAACATGCCGAGGGAGAGGCGCGCAGGCTTCCGGAGCGCCGCCGGAAGGGGCATGCACCTTTCTGTCAAGAAAACGACCTTGCCGGGCTTGCTTTAACCGCCAGAAGCGCCCAACCTCCTCGATTCCCGCGCCGCTCAGGCCGCCTGCGCGACGCGGGCAAAGCGGTGCTCCGTCGGAACTCCGCGCCGCACTCCGCCATCGAGTAGCCATTGTCTGCATCGAGGGACGGCATGAAAGCCCTTCATCCGGCCAGAAACCTTTAGAGTTTGAAGATGTTTCCTGGCAAGCCTGATGGTCCTTCAAAAAGACGCGAAAGGGAGATTTCCCGCGAATAACACGAATATACGCGAATTTATAACACGAATAATATCTATTGATTGTTGATTTCTGATTCGCGTTCATTCGCGTGATTCGCGGGTAAAATGCGACTTTTTGCGGGGTGCCATCCTTTACTTCCCGAACCCTGCTCCGCCTCGCCTCATACTTCAGCCATCATGTCCTTCCTTTGTGCTCTCTGCGGCAAACCCGGACGGGATCGGGTGGCCCCGGTAGAGGTCGCGGCATTCCCGGGCGATGCGGAGCTCGGTCCGGTAGGTCCCGAGCTTCATGGCGATCCGGTCGCTCTTCGTGAAGAGGGCGGCCGTCCCGTAGTACAGGATCTTCCGGTACACCCGGTACCGCTCCCAGGCCAGGGCGAGCCACCGGTTCCATCCCTTGAGGTTCTTGTGGAAAAAGCGGTGCCGGTTCCGGAGGAAAAGCTCGGTCTTCAGGGACGAGGGGGACTGCCCGCCAAGGTGGACGATGTCTATCCTGGTCAGGATGTAGGTTTTCAGGCCTGCCCGCCGCATTCGCAGCGCCAGGTCCGTGTCCTCGAAGTAGAAGAAGTAGTCCTCGTCGAAGATCGCTTTGGACGTGCGGAAAGGGGCCGACCGCAGGAACAGGAAGGCGCCTTTGACCCCGTCGGTCCGGACCGGCTTTCGGGAACGTCGCAGGCGCCGTCGCATCCGCATGTTGGACAGCTTCCGGAGGAGATCCAGGCCCAAAATGCCGAAACCGAACCCGATCCAGAACGTCTGAAGGCGCCCGTCGGGCCAGCGGACCACGGGCGACACGCCCGAAGCGTCGGGACGCCCTTCCAGAAAGGCGTGGCAGGCGGCCAGGGCGCCGTCGGTCAGGACGACGTCCGTGTTGAGCACGCAGACATACGCGGCGTCGGACTGCCGGAAACCCGCGTTCACCGCGGCGCCGTAGCCGGTGTTCCGGTCGTTGGCCACAAGCGTGGCCCGGGGGTGGTCGCGGACCACGTCGGGGGACCCGTCAGCGGAGGCGTTGTCCACCACCGTGACGGTGAAGGGGAAGGGGAGGCTTGCCCGGTCGAAGTAGTCCAGAAGGTCCCCGAGAAGGGCGCGGGTGTTGTAGCTGACAATGACGAAGTGGACGCCGGGGGTGCTCATGCGTCGGGCCCTTGCTTCGGGGTCGGGGGAGGCGTGCGCGGGGCGAAGAGCCCGAAGAGCGGGGTCGGGGAGAGCAGGAGGCCGGCGAAGGCGGCGCTCCAGACGGTGTTGGTGACGCCCGTGATCAGGCTGTTCGTCAGGCTCCCCACCAGGAAGACCAGAAGGAAGGCGGCGCCCAGGAAACCGCGGAAGCTCCCCCTGAACGACCGCGACGCCCGCGCCAGGGTGAAGAGGATCCCCCCCAGGAGGGCCAGACCCAGCAGGCCGTAGTCGGCGGCGACGTGGCAGAACGTGTTGTGGGGGTTGAGGTAGTTGGCGACGATCCCCTCGGGCTTGCCCGTCTTCCAGCGGGTTTCGAAGGCGCCGGGGCCACCGCCCGCCAGGGGTTTCTCCGCCAGGAGCCGCGCCGAGAACTTCCACATCTCCATCCGGGAGCCGAGGCTGGTGTCGATGCGGCCCGCCTGGTAGTGGTCGACGTCCGACATGGCCTCGGAGATCCGGTGCCGGACGGTGGGGGACAGGGCCGCCGCGGCCAGGACCAGGGCGAAGGCGGCGGCCGCCTTCCCGTTGAACCGAAGGCCCAGAAAGTTGCAGACCATCACCGGGAGCCCCAGGGCGAAGGCCAGGTAACCGATCCGCCCCGGGATCACCACGGTCAGCGTGAAGAGGAAGAAGGCGGCGAGGGCGGTGAAGGCGAGCCGGGCCCCGAGGGAGGACGCTTCCCGGAAAAGCCGGGAGAGGAGCAGGAGGGAGAAGGCGAGGAAGAGGGAGAGCGTGCCGTGCATGTAGCAGTGGAAGAGCCCGTAGCGCACCGTTCCCTCGGGAAGGGGGTAGAGGCCGGCATACTGCGCGGTGGCGAGGGCGCAGGTCACCGCCAGCCCCGCCACGAAGGCGAGGGACGCCCGGCGGGCGTGAAGGCCGAGACCCAGCGAGGCGATCGCCAGCGTCACCATCCAGAACCGCGCGTTGGCGGCGGCCGCGAAGGCGGGGTCGGGAGCGGGCGCCCAGAACCAGCCGAGCAACGGGAGCACCATGAACAGCAGCACCGGGGCCAGGTCGCGGGAACGGGCCCAGGAACCGCCCAGAAGCGTCCCCGACAGGAGCCACACCCCCAGCAGGGTGCTGCTGGTGATCTCCACGGCGGTGGTGGACAAGGGGATGGTGAAGAAGAAAGCGGCGAGAACGTGAACCGGGAATCGGGTCCGGAAGTACCTCGTTGTCTTGTCCCCGGCCATGGCCCCTCTCCGCGGCGATAGAGCGCCACTTTAACCCAGATGCTCCGCTGCCGTCAAGCGGCGGATACCGGAAGCAGTGGCGCAAGCTTCAGCTTGCGCGGGAAACCCGAACCAGGGGTGCTGAGCCATGAGCCCTGACAGATGGAATCGACCCTTCGTCAGGTGAATCGGTGAAGTGCAGGCTCACCCCCCCCCAGGGCGTCCCCGGTCGTCATTCCCCGTACAGGACGAAAGCCGCCCAGAAAAACGGCGAGTTCCACTTCGCGCTCGCGGCCATCTCCCGTTTCGCCCGACGCAAGGCTTCCGGGGGTGGAAGCCCATCCCGGATCATTTTTCCATAGAAGCGGGTCATGAGTTCCCGGGTCCCCACGTCAGAAACACTCCACAGGCTCACAACGGCCGCAGGGCTCCCCGCGTACATCACGGCCCTGGCCAGGCCCGTCACCCCCTCGCCACGCTGAATCGGCCCCAAGCCTGTCTCGCACGCGGAGAGCACTACCAGCCGAGCATTCCACTTCAGATTCATGATCTCACCGAGGCTCAGCAACCCATCCTCTTTTGACCCGGGGATCCGGGAGAGGGCGATGGCCTGGTAGTCGTCCCCCAGAATTCCGTGCGCTGCCAGGTGAATGTAGCCGCCAGACGATACCAAATCGGAGTGGATCAGTTCCTCACGCGCCTCGTCCCGTAAAAAGGCCTTCTCGTCTCTTCCGGATTCACGAAAAAGGCGCTCCACGGCCCGGACCTCCTCGCCGGTCCCCGGCAGACGCTCCAGTTCCGCCCCTGCACTGCCTTCATTCCGCCGAGCGAGGCTCGGAGAAAGCGTTTCCCACGACAGGTTGACCCTGGACTCCGGTTCGCCCGCCCGGAACTTCTCGTAATCGTAGACCGGGTCTCCCAGGCCGATGAAACGCTCGGACGCGCCGCTTCGGTGGTAACGGGTCCGGTAGAATAGCAGGACCGCCGCGGAAGGTGTGTAGCTAACCGCCTGATTTTCTATCAGATAAATGGTTTTACCCTTCGAGGCGACGGCCAGCGCTTCAAAGGGGAGCCGGGAGAGGATTCCGTCCGGAACGATGATGATGGATTTCCCCCGGATGTCCTTCCCCATCGGAGCGATGAGCCCGTTGTACAGTCGCCGGGCGTCCGCCATGATCGGCCGGGGTATTTCCGGTTTTTCCCCGGAGCCACGTTCGATTCCCTCGGCGGGCAGTTCGACGATCCAGGACAGGAGGCGGGAGGTCGTCCGGTTCAACTCCTCGGTCCCCATCGGAAGCTTCACGGCCCTGAAGGACTTGCGGGTGAGGACAAAGCACCAGGCGTCCTGCTTGCCCAGAAAATACTCGAGGAGGACCTCGTTCTCCGACAGCACCTTGTTCTGCATTTCAGCCACCGCGGGTGGCTCGGGATACTGCACCGAGGCGTAGAGCGGGTTGCGCAGCCGGATACGGGCTTTCATTTCGGCCAGCCTGGCTTCGATACCCCCGATCTCGAGGGCGATTTCGGCTTTCCGCTTTTCGCTCTCCTCCGATTGCAAGGGTTGAGGGGATGGTTCCTGCATTTTCTTGCGGGCGGCGTCCAGATCGGATTCCAACCTTTCGAGACCACCTCTCAGATCGGGATCGACTCCCTTCTCCAGGTCGACCAGCCCTTCGGCGAGGCGGTCCAGGAACAACCGTGCCTTCATCCGTTCCGCCGTTTGAAAAGCCTTTTCCGCATACCCGGCCCGAAGCATGAAGCCGGCCGCTTCCTCGATGTAGTCCAGCCGGTCCTCCAGGTATCGCATTTTCAGTTCTTCGACCCCGGTGTGCCTTCGGATCTGTTCCAGCAGTTCAAAGGACTTTTCGAAACGGTCCAGCGCCTGGGCATCCCTGGACTGCTTCGCCAGGGCCAGGCCCTGCCTTCGGAGAGACAGCAGTTGCCCTTCCGTGAAACCGGATCTGACATAGCAGTCAAGTGCTTTCTCGCTGTTCGAGACGGCCCGGGCCCAATCGTTCTGCTGGAAACTGAGGTCGGCCCGGCACTGGAACGTGTCCCCCACTCCCATGAGGTGGCCGATCTTCTCGTAAACGGCCTGGGCCTGGTCATAAAGGGAGATCGCCTGGTCGAGGCTGCCGGTTTTCCGGCAGATTTCCCCCTGTTTCAGGAGCATGTTTCCCTTTCCAAGGGCAGAGTCGGCTTTCTCGTAGGCATCCAGTGCCTTGCCGTACATGGCTCGCGCCTGATCATAGGCTCCGGTTCGGAATCGGACATCCCCGATTTTCCGGTACACGTTGGCCTGGTAGATGGGGTTGTCGATCTTCTCGACGATGCTCAGCGCCTTCTCGAACATCGCCAGGGCCTGTCCGTTATCGCCGATGCGGAAGTAGACGTCGCCACGCCGCATCTGGACGTTCCCAAGGCCCCAGGGGTACCTGGCCTTCTCGTAGAAAGGCAAAGCCAGTTCATACATTGCCAGCGACTTCGCATAATCTCCGGAGAAACAGTGGACCAGGCCGAGGTTGCAGTAGGCGTTCCCCAAACCGACGGCGCTGTTGGCCCTCTCGTAGCAGTGCAAGGCCTTTTCTCCCATGGAAAGCGCCTTGGGGAGGTCTCCCGTCTGGTAGCCGAGGATGCAGAGGCTGATGTATACGTTGCCCTGGTAGGTCAGATTACCGGACTTTTCCAGCAGGAGAAGCGCCTTCTCGTACATCGCGCGCGCCTGGGCGATGTCCCCGGTGTTCTTGTAGATTTCCCCGCACTTGAAGCAGACAATCCCCGGGCCGTGGGCGTCCTTGGCCTTTTCGAGGAAGGGGAGGGCCTTCTCGTAAAGGTGGAGAGCCTGAGCCATCTCGGCCCTGTTCGCGTGGAGGTCGCCCACGGCGACGTACGCCTTCCCCTGAACCAGGGGGAGGTCGGCTTTTTCGCACAGTGCCAGCGCCTGCTCGTACATCGAACGGGCCTTCGGGATATCCCCGGTCATGAGGAAGACTCGGCCGCGCCCCAGGAGGACTTCCCCTTCCAGGGCGGGATTTCCCAGGGCCCGGTAGAGGGGCAGCGCCCGGTCATAGAACCCGGCGGCCCTGTCGTTGTCCCCGCTCCGGTTGTAATAATCGGCGGCCATTCTCAGGACGTCCGCCTCGGCATTCCGGCTGCCGATTTCCTCAGCCGCAGCCAGGCCGATGGAGAGACGCTCTTCGACGAGCCTGGGTTCCGATCGTTCCCGGATCGACCGGGACACGGTCTCAAGGATCATTTTCGGGGAGATGGATTCCCGGTTTTGCCGGACATACTCCCGCAGTGCCGCTTCGCCGCCCTTCTGCCAGGCCTCCTGCATCTGGGCCCAGGCCGGATCGGGGGAGGGGGGGCTGTCCGGTTCCCGGGAGGCCAGGAACGGGGCGGTGAACAGGACGTAACTTACCACAGCCAGCCGGATGAAATGCATGTTGCCTCCTGCCCCGGCCTGCAGCCGTTGACTCCGGGATTCCCCGCCCGCCGGAGGGCCGGGAGGTTCGTGCTCGGGGTGTCAAATACTCGATGGTAACGCCTTCGGGAATCTTCGCGGCAGCCACCGTGACCGCAGAGGGCGGTGAATGTGCAAAGCCCGGTGATCAGACAGATCGGGTTCTTGTCGTGTGACGTCGTGCCCCTTGCGCTTTTCTTGTTCCGGCCTTGTTCACAATCCCATCATACAACGATTCCCGAACCGGGACCAGACGAACTTGGGATTGATCAGGCCCTCCCCCGGGAGAGAAACGGTGGAACCCCACGATTTCCTTGACTTGAGTCGCTGCTCCGGGTAAGAGTACTCCCGCACGGTGGTATATGGCAAGGATCCGGATCTGGTTCACCGACTTCTGGGGGGGCTTCGACCCCCGGGACAACTACCTGGTCTCGGTGCTGGGGAAACACTTCGACCTCGAGGTCAACCCCCGGGCGGACGTCCTGGTCCACTGCGTCTTCGGCTGGAAGCACCTGCGGTACGCCTGCCCCCGGGTCTGCTTCACCGTGGAGAACACCCGGCCGGACTACCGGCGGAGCGACTACCACGTCGGCTTCGACCTCGAACCCCACCCGCGCTACCTCCGGTGGCCGGTCTTCCTCTGCTACTATCCCCCGGGACTCCTGCTGGGCCCGCGGGACATCGACGGGATCCTGAAACGGAAGACGCGCTTCTGCGGTTTCGTGGTGAGCAACCCGAACGCCCGGGAGCGGATCGACCTCTTCCACGCCCTGTCCGCCTACCGGCGGGTCGATTCCGGGGGAAGGGTCCTCAACACCCTGGGCTGCCGGGTCCCCGACAAGGTGGCGTTCCTCCGGGAGTGCCGCTTCGCCATCGCCTACGAGAACTCGTCCCACCCCGGCTACACCACCGAGAAGATCTACGAGGCCTTCCTGGCCGGCGCCGTGCCCATCTACTGGGGAAGCCCCCGGGTGGAGGAGGATTTCAACCCCGCGGCGTTCATCAATGCCCACCGCTTCGCCTCCCTCGGGGAACTGGTCGATCATGTCCGGATCGTTGACCGGGACGAGGCCCTTTACCGCGGGTATCTCTCCGAACCCTGCTTCGCGGGCGACAAGGTCCCGGAAGCCTTCCGCGAGGAACGGCTGGTCGCCTTCTTCGACGGGATTTTCGCTTCCGGGGAAAAGGTTTCCCGGGTCGCGAGGCCGACGGACCGGGCGCTTTACCTGGCGAAGACCGTTCAGAAGGGCGCCCTGGACCTGTTCCGAAAAATCACCGGCAAGAAAGCCCGGGAGAGAGCGCGGCAAGGGCAGGCCCCCCCATTTGGGAAGCCCTTGCCCGGCACGGGGGAGTCGGAAGGGTGAATTGGGGTTGAGCGCGCGAACCGTCCCCGCGGGAGAGGTTGGGAATCGGTCGCCGGAGGGAGAACAAAGTGAAGAGTCGGATCTCAGGACAGTCGGACCGTTTTCCGCCGAACGCTGAACCCGCCGGCCGGGTTTCATCGCTCTTCGTGGACCGGTGGCGGCAACCGGGTGAGGCCGAGGCCGACCTGGTCCAGGAACTGACCCGCTGCGACGAGATTTCCGGCGTCACGCGGGCGGTGCGGGAGTTCGAAACCCGGTGGCGCCGGTGGAGCGGCGCTCGGCACGCATTGACCACGATGAACGGCTCCGCGGCGCTCTTCGCGGCCTATTTCGGGTTGGGGATCGGGCCTGGCGACGAGGTGATCTGCCCCACCTACACATGGATCAACACTGTCGGACCGGCCCTCCTGCTTGGCGCCCGCCCCGTTTTCTGCGAGTGCGAGCCGGAGACACTCCTCATTGACCCGTCGGATGCGCGCCGCCGGATTACGCCCCGCACCCGGGCCATCGTGGCGGTACACCTGTGGGGAAATGTCTGTGACATGGACGCACTGCTGGCCCTTCGGCGGGACACCGGCATCCACATTGTCGAGGACTGCTCCCACGCCCACGGCGCCACCTGGAAAGGCAAGGTCGTCGGCACAGTGGGCGATGCCGGGTGCTGGAGCCTCCAGGGGGCCAAACTCGTCAGCGCGGGTGAGGGGGGAGTCCTCGCGACCGGCGATCCCCGCGTGTTCGAGCGGGCCTGCCTCGTGGGTCAGTTAAGCCGGATGGGGGCTCTCAATTGCCGCGAGCACGTGGAATTACAACCCTTCGGCCTCGGCATGAAGCTTCGGGCCCATCCCCTGGGGATCGCCATCGCCGGAGTCGGGCTGGACCGACTGCCCGAAGTGAATCGCCGGCGGCGTGCGTGGGTCGAGACCGTGGAGGCCGGTCTGTCGGGTGTGCCTGGTTTCAGGACGGTGAAGGTCGTCCCCGACGCGGAGCGGGTCTGGTATCGGGAATTCCCGGTCCTCCACCTTCCCGAGGAGCATCGCGGCACGTTGACCCCCGAGGTGATCGACGCTCTGAAGGGCCTCGGCGTCCCGGCTTCCGGCGGGGGCTTCCCCTTGCTTCACCGCCTGCCGCTTTTCGAAAAGGGATTCGACCTGTTCACCCGCGAGAGGGGCCCCTTGGGCGACGGTTTCCAGGGTTACCGGGAGGGGGACCTGCCGCATACGGAGGAGGCTCACCGTCGCCTGGTTTTCTTCCCGGTTCTGACACAGCCGGACCCCGACGCGGCCGGTTTCCTGGTCGACCGGGTGCGCTCACTGGCGATCGGGCTGGCGGGGGACCGGGGCTGAGACGAGGGGTGTTCCGGTCATCCCCGCCCCGCCTTCTGGGGAGGGGCCGGCCTCAGAAAGGTCGATTCCGGATCGGCACGAGCAGGGCGCGACGAAGAAAATCGAGCCTCTCCGGGTCCTCGAAAGGGATGCAGGTTTCGGCGATCGCCACGTCCTTTTCGAGTTGGGCCACGGTCGAACACCCCACGAGAAGGATGCTCAATGGCAGCCCCAAGCCGTAGCGCAGTGCCTCCGGGCAGAGATCGCGAAGCGATCCCCCTGCCAGGGCCCGCATCCCGACGACGGCTGCACCGCGGGCACGGGCAGTTGGGAGCAGTTCACCCAGAAAATCCGGGTGGCCCGGGTCGACAGGGGCGGCCGTAAAGAGAACGCTGTCGAAAGGGAACCGGCGGATCGCTTCGGCCAGGACCCCCGCGTCACTGTGGCCGGTAATCCCCAGGTAACGGACCAAGCCCTGGGCACGGGCCTCCGTCAACGCATGGATCGCCCCGTCGGGGGCGAAGCACCGGTCCAGTTCCGCCCGGTCGTTCACGCAGTGAAGACGCCATTCATCCACCCGGTCGGTCCGGAGGCGCCCCAGGCTCTCTTCCAGCTGTCGAAGGGCGCCGTCTCGCGTCCTCTCCAGGGTCTTGGTGGCGATCCACATCTCGTTCCGGCGATGTTCTGCGACTTTTCCGACCCGTTCCTCGGACTGGCCGAGAGCGTACACCCAGGCGGTGTCGAAATAACGCAGGCCACGGTCGAGGGCGGCATGGAGAACCGCCAGGGCCTGGCCCTCCCCACAGCCGTTGGTGTCCACAATCCGTTGGCAGCCGAGGCCCAGGACGGGCAGGCTCTCGCCGGTCCGCCCGAAGGGCCTGTTCTCGATCATGGTGAGGCCCCCGGGCGGTGTCCCCTCAAAAACGGTACCCCATGGACAGGCCGATGAGGTGGCCGTGGGAGCGGTACGACCCGGTGTTGGGCACGATGCCGTAGGCGGGGTTGGTGTTGATGTCGCGCTTGATGAAGTGCAGGAACATGTAGGCGAAATCCACGGTCCACGGGCCCTTGTGCCAGCCGTAGCCTCCCTGGAACGAGAGGCGAGTGGAGTCGGGCAGCATGGGGTCGAGGGTGGCGTCGGGGTTGGGCGCCCCGTCCACGTAGAAGCCGGCGCGGATGTCGTGGTGCTTGTCCAGGTGGAACTCGTGCCCCCAGCGGATGGCCCAGCCGTTGCCCCAGTTCTTGGGGATGACCGTGTTCCGGATGACCGCCGTCTGCTGGTCGAAGTAGAAGGGCAGTTCGTCGTAATCGGTCCAGTGGATCCACTGGGCGTCCACCTCGGTGTCCCACCAGTCGGTGAGCTTGCCGCCGAGGCCGAACCAGGCCTGGTCGGGGAGCGTGACCCGGGTCTCGCAGTCCTGGTCGGGGAAGAGAGCCGCCAGCTGCGCGTCGATGGCCGAAACCCCCGTGACCGGGGTGGTGAGGTCGAGCCGGCCTTCCAGCTTCAGGCGCACCTGGCTCCGGTAGGAGGCGCCGAAGCTGAGCCGGTCGGTGATCTTCCACTGGACGCCCGCGTTGAAGCCGTAGTGGGTGTCCTTGACGTCGGCGCTGAAATACCCGTCGTCGAGAGGGTAACCGCCGAAGATCTGGTTGGAGAGCCCCTGGAGGTACAGGGCCCGGTCCAGCCGCGCCATGGCCCGGACGATGTCGAAGCCGAACCCCACGCTGAAACGGTCGTTGACCTTCACCGCCAGCACGGGGTTGAGGCAGAGCACCTGCAGGTTCACCAGCTGGGAGCTGTACTTGCCGGGGAAGGAGTCGGGCCAGCGCTTGCTCAGGCCGTAGGGCGCGTAGAGCCCGACGCCCAGGTGAAAGCGGTCGCCGAGCGGGGTGGTCATGAAGAAGTGGGGCGGGAGTTCCCACTTGTCGTTGGAGTCCACCGAAACACCGGGCCCGTCCCAGGTGGATTTCTGCTTGATGGCGGTGCCGCCGGTGTAAAACTGGATCCCCTCCAGCTGCGTGATCCCCGCGGGGTTGAAGAAGAGGGCCGAAGGGTCCGACGCCCGGGCGGCGAACGCCCCGGCCTGGGCCATGGCGCGGGCGCCCTGCTCGTTGATGGCGAACCCGTCGGCACGGGCGGCCCCGACGAGGGCGACGAAAAACAATGCCATTAGAATGATAGGTTTAGTGCGGATCATCACGCTCTCCCCTTCTGTGAGTTGTGGGGATTATAGATGAGGAAGGCGGAAAAGCAAGGGGAAAATCGGTAATCTGTCCCGGTCGATCCATGGATTTTTATGGTACGATCACGCGATTCGGCATGGTAGCCTGACCGCAACAGAACAGGGCAAGGAGGTGGGCGATGGAGAAGTTGACGAGAGGCGTGACGGGGATGGTGCTGTTCCTGTGCCTGGCCGGGGTGCTTCCGGCCCTGACGGTGGGGGACACCACGGTGTACGGACGGCAGGCGTACCAGGTGACCTGGTTGGACAACGACGGCCTGGAGCGCACCGCGACCATCAACAAGAGTTCGGCCACGGGGTTCCAGGGGGTCTGCCACCACCTGACCTACTACAACGGCGCCACCCTGGTGGACGTCTGGGGCGTCAGCCAGAACCCCTCCTTCCCGGGAGATTCGGGCTTCGGGTCCTCCACCCACCACGGGTGCAGCACCCACCACGCCTCGGCGGGGACGGTGACCCTGACGTACCAGGGCGCCCACATGGCGGTGTTCACCTGGACCCAGACCATCGACAGCACCCCCGAAACCATCACCTACGTCTTCATGGACGGCCACGACTACTTCCAGTGGGCCAACACCGTGGACGCCCGCAACGGTACCGCCCAGGGCGACTCGCGCGGGCCCTACTGCACCATGTTCTGGGACGGCGCCTCGACCTTCACCACGGCGGACGGCATGGAGTTCGACGCCAACGGCTCCTTCCGCATGCCCACCATCACGTCGGGGTCGGCCAACCTGCTGAACGGGAACTGGACCTGGACCGGCAAGCGAAGTTCCTCCCAGCCCCTCGGCGCCACCGACATCCCCTACTGCCGGGAGTGGGACAACGGCTGCGAGGTGGGGTTCGTCCAGACCCAGACCTACGCCCAGCAACTGGCCGGCGACCCCACGTGGTCGTGCAGCGCCAACAACATCGGTTCCTCGGGCACCCAGCTCAACGGGAGCAACAACTGGGCACTGGACTTCCAGATGAACGTCTACGACGGGGCCAAGAAGATCACCTGGGGGATGCCCTACGGCTACATGAACAACACCGTGGCCAACACCGACATCAACGGGGTCCCGGAGAACGGGCTCAAAAGCGGGTGGGGGCAGTACTCCCTCTCCATCGTCTTCGATGCGGCCTCGGAGGGCGGGGTGCTTCGGGTCCGGGACGAGAACCGGCGCATCCACGACGGGACCGTCACCTTCAGCGCCAGCACCGGCGCCGTGAAGGCCACGGGGCCGGTCGGGATGGCCAACCCGGCCATCCAGGCCCTCTCCCCGGCCGGCTACGACCACAACTACCGGGCCTTCTGGGTCACCGCCGCCGGCAACGCCGCCCTCGTCAACCTCAACCTGAGCAGCGGGAGCCTCCAGAACCCCACGCTGCGCATCGACGGCCTGGCCACCTCTCCCGCGGGTGTGACGCTCAATTCCGTGGCGCTGGTGGCGGACACCGATTACTACCTGTCCTGGAACGCGACGGCGGGCGAGGCCTGGATCACCCTGAAGCGGACCCTGACGGGCAGCAACGTCATCCAGGTGGGGCAGGTAGCCGACTACCTGACCCTGTCCTCGCCCAACGGCGGGGAGAGCTGGGCGTCCGGGACCGTCCACCCCGTCACCTGGGCCGGATCCGGCACCATCCCCTCCGTCCGGGTCGAGCTGTCCACCAACGGGGGTTCCGCCTGGACCACCCTCGAGACCGCCGCCCCCAACACGGGGAGTTACAGCTGGACCATCCCGGCTTCCTATTCCAGCCAGTGCCGCATCAAGGTGACCAGCACGGGGGACGGCGCCCTGACCGACACCAGCGACGCCAACTTCACCATCGTGGAGCGCGTGGCCGACGTGGTCTTCAGCGTGAACACCGGCAGCGGCGTCCACGCCATCTCGCCCTACATCTACGGCGCCAACCTGCACGCCATCGACAGCTGGGAAGGCACGGGGCGGAACCTGACCTTCGGCCGGATGGGCGGCGACCGCTACACCGCCTACAACTGGGAAAACAACGCCTCCAACGCCGGTGTCTACGACTGGGGCTACGACTGGGAAGGCCAGAACGACGCCTACCTCGGCGGCGGGGACACCCCGGGCAACGCCATGGGGCAGCGCATTTCGGTCCTCCACAACGCCGGGGCCGCCGCCCTGGTGACGGTCCCCATCGAGGGGTACGTGGCGGCCGACAAGAACGGCGGCGGGGACGTCATCAACACGCCCGACTACCTCGCCACCCGCTTCCGTCAGGGCATCGCGAAGAAAGGCTCGGCCTTCACCCTCACGCCCAGCACCGCCGACGCCGTCTCCTACCAGGACGAGTTCGTCAACTGGATCGTCACCAACCACGCCTGGAACGGCAGCGCTCTCGGCCAGAAGATCTTCTTCGGCCTGGACAACGAGCCCGACCTCTGGTATGCCACGCACCGGCGCATCCACCCCGACCCGGCCAACCCGACCCAGGGGCTCAAGGCCACCTTCGCCGAGGTCATCGGCAAGAACATCGAGTTCGCCGGCGCCATCAAGGACGTGATCCCTGCCGCCACCGTTTTCGGCGGGGTCCTCTCCGGCTATTACGGCTTCGTGGCCCTTTCCGACCCGTCGGACCGCGCCGGGCGGCACTTCATCGACACCTGGCTCGACTCCATGGCCTCGGCCCACTCCTCCCAGGGGAGGCGCCTCGTCGACGTCCTCGACCTCCACTGGTACCCCGAGGTCCGCAACGGCGACATCCACAGCGGCCCGCGGGTCACCAACGAGGACACCGACGCCGCCATGGCCGCCCTGCGGGTCCAGGCGCCGCGCTCGCTGTGGGACCCCGCCTACGTCGAGAACAGCTGGATCGCCGTCGACTACCTCGGGAACCAGGCCATCCGCCTGATCCCCGACATGAAGACGCGCATCGCCGCCCACTACCCCGGGACGAAGCTGGCTTTCACCGAGTACTACTACGGCGGCGGCGAGCACATCTCGGGCGCCATCGCCGAGGCGGACGTCCTGGGGATCTTCGGCCGCGAGGACGTCTTCGCCGCCACCCTCTGGCGCACGGGCGACAACGCCGGCAGCTTCACCTTCGGCGGCTTCGCCATGTTCCGCAACTTCGACGGGCTCTTCGGCGCCTTCGGGGACACCTCCGTCCAGGCGTCCACGGGGAACATCGCCGACACCTCGGTCTACGCCAGCCTGCAGGGCGGCAACCCCGCCCGGATGGTCATCGTGGGCATCAACAAGACCACGACGGCCAGGACGGCGGACGTCCAGATCACGGGCCCGATGACCTACACCCGCGGACGGGTCTTCCATCTGACCTCCGCCTCCCCGGTCCCCCAGGCCGCCGGGACGCCGACCCTCGAGGCCGACAACACCTTCTTCCTCGACATGCCCGCCATGAGCGTGGTCACCGTGGAACTGGAAACCCCGCTCCCCTGCGACTTCAACAGCGACGCGAAGACGGACCTCCTCTGGCGGAACCTCTCCAGCGGCGCCGCGTCGGTGTGGTACCTCAACGGGAGTGGCTACTCGGGCTCCGCCCCCATCGCCACCGTCGACCCCGCCTGGGAGATTGCCGGGAGCGCCGATTTCAACAAGGACGGGCAGACCGACGTCTTCTGGCGGCACCCCGCCTCGGGCACCAACTCCGTCTGGCTGATGAACGGCACCACCCCTGCCGGTTCGGCCGCCATCCCCACCGTCCCCGCGCCATGGACGGTGGCCGGCCTCGGCGACTTCGACAACGACGGCAACCCCGACCTGCTCTGGCGCAACACCGCCAGCGGGGACAACTCGGTCTGGTATCTCAACGGCGCCTCCGTCACGGGCAGCGGCTACGTGCCCGGCGTCGCCGCCGCCTGGACCGTCGCCGGCCTGGCCGATTTCGACGGCGACGGGAAGGTGGACATCCTCTGGCGCAACCCGTCGTCCGGGGCGAACTCCATCTGGTACATGAACGGGACCACCGTCGCCGGCGGCGGTTACGTCCCCCCCGTGAGCAGCCCCTGGACCGTGGGCGCCCTGGCCGACTTCAACGGCGACCGCAAACCTGACATCCTCTGGCACAACACCGCCACGGGCGACCTGTCGTACTGGTACCTGAACAACAACGCCGTGACGTCCACCGGGCCCTTCACCACGGTGGCCGACACCAACTGGAGGCTGATGAACTGACCCCGTTGAACGTCGACGGCCAAGTGAATCCCCCGGGGAGTGCGGCGGTCAGCTCCGACGGAGCATCGCCTGCAGATTGCGGAGTGCGGCGCGAAGTTCCGACGGAGCGCCGCTTTGAACAAAGCTCAGACCAAGGCGCGAAGGCTTCCGGAGCGCCGTTGTGGCTTCTCCGCCGGGTCGTGATTGCCAACCGGCCCGCAAACGGTTGAGATCCGCGCCGCTCCGGCGACCTGCAAAGAGTGCCAGGTACCGGCTAAGCCTTTACCAATCAAGGAGACATAGTGCATTAAATCGCAACCCGAGAAATATCAGGGCAATATAACTGGCTGGCTGATCTTGCCGGCGACCCCGCAGGGGACTGCCGTGAATAGCCGGCGGCGGCAGCCGCCGGAAATGCAAGCAAAGACCGGAAACCGACCCCGGAGGGGGCGTCGGTGAAACGAAGGCGGAGGGGACCAAGCGGCAGCTCGAAGACTCGCTGTCGCACTCCAAAGGTGCCAGATGCGAATAAACACCTTGGGAAAAGCGGAGGTTAGTGAGTGCCTGGCACCATTTCTCCTCCCCGTTGCCGATGCCGACAAGTCCTTCGCGTCGGCCGCCTTTTCACCCGGCCGGTTCAACAGGTTCCGGAAAGATCACCTCGCCCCGGGCCAGGACGGACTCGAGGAAGCCGCTCGGGTCGCGGTCCGATTCGAGGAGGACGGGCTCGATCCGGTCGTCGATCTCCCGCCGGGCCCGGTAGAGGGCGGCCTGGACGTCCAGGTAGTCCCCCTCCACCCGATCCACCACCACGGCGATGTCGATGTCGCTGGAGGGGCCTGCCTCCCCTCCGACCTGGGAGCCGAAGAGGACGACCATCTTCGGGGAGAGGACTGACCGGACCCTTCGCCCGTAACTTCTGGCTATCGCCCGTATTTCCGCCGGAGCCATGCGAACAGCCTCCTCGTCTCATCCAGGATATTCTCGCACCTCTCCTTCGTCAGCGACGCGAGAATACGTTCCTTGTCGGTGGGGTAGCGGGCCTCGAGGTTGAGGGGATCCAGGACGTCCAGGAGATCCCGGTGACCCTCGGAGAGTTCCCCGGCAATCCCCGTCGAGCGGGCCAATCGCGTCAAGGAGTGGATGCGCTCCGGTTCGGCGCCGGAAACGAACCAATGCAACGCCTTGAGCGCTTTTTCAACGGTCTGGTGGCACATGAAGCCGACATAGAGGAGACGCCCCCCGGCCAGCATCGTCTCCGCCGTAACCAGGTCGTACTCGGCCAGGGAATCCCAGTACTCCACGCGCTGATCGACGTTCAAATCCGCCTCCCTCGGGCTCCCTCCACGGACGGGACCTGAAGACATTATAACCCGGCCTCGTGAGCGGTGTCAGTAAAAACGGTGCTTATGGCTCGCGCAGCGGGCGGCTCCCGGCGGGGGAGGAAGAAATTAAACATGGATGGAGAGGTTCGTTGCCGATGCCGACGAGGCCTTCGCGACGGTCGTCCTTTCACTCGGCCGGTTCCGCAGGTCCCGGAAAGAATGAAACAACTTGGCGGGTGAACCGTACGTTCATCCAGAACATGAATGACCCGAAGCCAGGTCCGGGGGCGATCCCAGTACACGGAGAAATGATCCATGACCCGAATGCCGGTCCGTTCCGTCGCATCGTTGAGGGTTTTTCGTAAATTCCCCGGGGAGGGGATCGGATACAACGTCCCCATGGAGATCGCTCTTCCGGCAGAGGATGCCCTGAGCCGGGCGCCTTCCTGCCTCGACTCAATCATCTTCTCGAAACCTGGAATCGGGAGGCGGAGGCCAACCAAGAGTAAAATCCCATTTTTTCAGTGAGTCCAAGTGCTTGATGTAAAACAGCCGATCTCGCCAAACACCCTGGGAAGAGCGGCGACCTTGCTGGCCCTGCTCGCCGCGTGCCTTCCCCCGGCGGACCTCCCGGCGCAGCCGCCCGGACCCCAGCCGGCCCAGAGGAGTTCGCGGGTCGCCTTCGACCCCGGGCTTTCCGATCCCTTTTTCGCCAGCGAGATTTCCCTCCTCCCCTGGTGGATCGTGGAGAACCCGGACGGGACCTTCGAGAACACCCTGGGCGGACCGGAAGCGCCGGCCGACATCCCCCGGCTGAAGCAGACCGCCCGCTGCTGGACCCGGTTCCAGTACCCCCACGAAATCCGTTTCTGCGAGGCGGAGTTGACGGAAAGCGGGGAATTGCGGATCTTCCTCCACGACGAGACCGCGTCGACCTTCGACAACCTGGAAATCACAGTGAAGGACGGCCGGTTCCGGTGCCAGTATTGGACGACCTATCCCTCCCCGCCAGGGAACACCGGCCTGGTCTGGGTCACGAAGAAGCAACGGCTGACCCTCGACCGGAAAATCTGCCGTCCTGGAGACCTTCTCAAGGGCCGGGTGGACTTCACCTGCGAACAGGTGGACACTGCCCGTCCCGCCTCCCGGCCCGTCCGGCGAACAATCCGGATCCAGGGGGTCTTCATGGCGGAGATCCGACAGAAGCTCGAACGCCTCGAGAAGAGGTTGAAACGGCGGTTTGATTAGGGCAGAATACCCCGAGTGCCGATGCACACCGGACGGCCGAAGCTCGGGGGAACTCCTTTGAAGCCGAACCACCAGAAAAGAGCGGGCCGGGTATCCCTCTTTCCCCAAAGACGATTCGTCGTCCCGGGGATGGCCCTGGTCCTGGTTTGTCTCGTCGGGGCGGCGCGGGTGACGCCCCTGGAAGCCGGGACCCGGTCGCTTGCGGCCATGTCGACCGGCGCGTTCGATCCCGGCCTTCAGCGCGCCCTGGCCGAGCGCTTTGCCCCCCGGCTTGTCTTCCACCCGGACGAGCGCTTCTTCCCCTGCGCCCCGGCCGGGGGGGAACTCGCGGCGGACCCGGGCGGCGCGTCCCCCGGCCTGTCCCTCGCCGCGAGGACCCGGGGCTACCAGGGCCGGCCTCTCGCCGAAAAGGCCCTTGAAGCCGTGGTTTACTACCATGTGTATCCGCACTGGACGCCCGCGGGGCAACCGGGAGCCGTGGTGGAGTACTGGTTCTACTACCTGCGGAACGAGTATTCCGGGCGGGGGGGGCTCATCCCCACCTGGGCGGACCTTGCGCACCCCAACGACATGGAGCACGCCTTCCTGGTCCTGGAAGCCGCAAGCCCCGCCCCGGAGGGCCCCGCCGGGTATCGCCTCCGTACCGTCCTCTGCAGCGCCCACGAAATCAACAATACCCGGAACTTTCACCGGGGCGACGGCCCCGAAGGGCATTTCGCCCTCCTGGTGGAACGGGGTTCGCACGCCATGTGCCCCGACCTGGACGGGGACGGCCGTTTCACGCCCGGAAAGGACGGCGACCCCCGCCAGAAGTACTGCTGGGGCCTCCGGGACCGCGGGATCTCCTGGGCGTGGTGGGACCCGTCCTTCGCCGACGACCGTTCCGGACCGGACGCTCCACGCTTCCGCTGGAGCGGGGACCCCGGCGCGGACGATGCCCGGTGGAAAGACGCGTTCGCCTATGAACTGGAGTCGGTCGACGGATTCCCTGATAGTCCCCGGAAAGCGACCGGTGGCCCCGGGGGGCCGGAAGGCTCTCCCCTGGGCCCCGGGAGCCGCTTCAAGGCTTTCTTCGGGCTGGCGGACGGGGAGCAGCCGAAGTTGTGGGTCCCCGGCGCCCACGAGAACTTCGGGAGGCCGGAACGCGTCTCCCGCAACCGGATGGCCGGCGAGCGGGGGTTCCTGGTGGGCTATTCCCACTACATCGGGGACTGCACGCTCGTCCTGAACGCCCGGTACGGGATCTGCACCGGCCGGGGGCTTCTCCCGGACCTCATCCTGGACGGCAACACCTTCCTGACCTCGTCGGGGCGGGCGTTCCAGGCGGGGGAGGTGGCGGCCTACTACCCGGTGGACCGCCTGGCCAACGTCTTCGTGGGCGGGGGAGTGCTTTGTCGGCTCCACGACCTCGCCGATCGGCAGGCTTATGCCGTCTGCGGCATCGAGTATCGCCTGGGGAGGTTCCGCTTTCGCGCAGCCTTTTATTCCAAGGGCGCAACGGTCCCCGATCGCTGGGAGTTCCGCTGCACGCGGAAATTCTGACAAAGCCCCCGGGAACGGGGCCCGGTCGCCGGGGAAGGGGTTTTTCGAGCCTTTCAGGCCGGGAACGGCATCTATTGACTGAAATGTGCGGGACTTGGTCCGACGGACACAGCACGGCACATTCGGCTTTCAGGCAAGACAATCTGCAAGTGAGGGACAGAATGGGACTGGAAAGGAACAGGACCGGGATCGCAATGGTTTGCTCTCTTCTCTTCGCGGCGGTGTTTGCCTCCGGGGCGCCCGCCGACGGCTTCCCCCGTCCGGGAGGCGAAGCGGCGGCGGCCTCGACGTCGAATTTCACCGCCGATGCGGGCCCGTGGACGGACGTCCGCGAGGAGGCCCTCCCGGCATCCGCCGGCCGGCGCCTGATCGTTCCGCTCCGCTACCGACTGCTGGCCGTGGACCGGGACCACCTGATGGCCGTCCTGGACACGGCCCCGCCGGAGTTCGCCCCGGGAGCGCGGGAAGCAGCGGCGATCCTGTCGCTCCCCCTGCCGGACGGGTCCTTCGGCCGCTTCGCCGTGGTGGATTCGCCCATCATGGAACCGGCCCTGGCGGCACGCTATCCCGGGATCCGCACCTTCGCCGCCCAAGGGATCGACGACCCCACCGCCACGGCCCGGCTGGACTGGACGCCCCGGGGCTTCCACGCCATGGTCCTCTCGGGTGTCCGGGGCGCCGTGTTCATCGACCCCTGCCGGGAAGGCGACACGACGCACTACATCAGCTACGACAAGCGCGACTTCGTCAAGGCCGACACGGCCTCCTGGCGGTGCCACGTGGACGAGTCCGAGTTCCGCTACGCCACGCCCCTCACCGCACCGGAAGGCGTGAGTGCATCAACCGGCCCGCAGCTGCGGACCTACCGCCTGGCGGTGGGCGCCACCGGCGAGTACTCGGCCTTCCACGGCGGGACCGTCCCCCTGGCCCTGGCGGCCATCGTCACCTCCGTGAACCGCGTGGACGGCGTCTACGAGCGGGAGACGGCCATCCGGATGGTCCTGGTGGCCAACGAGGACCAGGTCATCTACACCAACGCCAGCACCGACCCCTACTCCAACTCCAGCCCCAGCGCCCTCCTCTCCGAGAACCAGACCACCCTGGACGCGGTGATCGGCGACGCCAACTACGACATCGGGCACGTCTTCAGCACGGGCGGCGGCGGGCTGGCCCAACTCCGGGTCCCCTGCGTCTCGGGGTCCAAGGCCCGGGGGGAGACGGGATCGTCCGCGCCGGTGGGCGACCCTTACGACATCGATTACGTGGCCCACGAGATGGGCCACCAGTGGGGGGGCGACCACACCTTCAACGGCAGCACCTCCGCGTGCAGCGGCAATCGGGCGAGCACCTCCGCCTACGAGCCGGGGAGCGGTTCCACCATCATGGCGTACGCCGGGATCTGCGGCGCCGAGGACCTGCAGCCCCACAGCGACCCCTACTTCCACGGCCGTAGCTTCGACCAGATCGTCAGCTACTCCACAACCGGGAACGGCAACAGCTGCGCCGTCACCACCGCAACCGGCAACCATGCCCCCACGGTGAACGCCGGTTCGGCCTACACCATCCCCGCCCGGACGCCGTTCACCCTGACGGGCTCGGCCACCGACCTGGACGGCGACCCCCTGACCTACTGCTGGGAGGAGTTCGACCTGGGCCCCAAGTCCCCGCCCAACACCGACGACGGGAGCCGTCCCATCTTCCGCTCGTTCAACCCGACCCCGTCTCCCTCCCGGACGTTCCCCCAGCTCTCGGACATCCTGAGCGACACCTCCACCTTCGGGGAAGCTTCCCCCGTCACGGACCGGACCATGACCTTCCGCCTCACCGCCCGGGACAACCGGATGGGCGGCGGGGGGGTGGCTTTCGCCAGCACCACCGTCACCGTGGTGTCGGCCGCCGGGCCCTTCCACGTGACCGCCCCCGCCGCGGGCGCCACCTGGACGGCCGGCGGGTCGCAGACCGTGACCTGGAACGTGGCCAGCACCACGGCCGCCCCGATCAGTTGTTCCCAGGTGAGCATCCTGTTATCCTTCGACGGCGGGCAGACCTTCCCCCGGGTGCTGGCCGCGGCCACGGCCAACGACGGGTCCGAGGCCGTGACGGTCCCACCGGTGAACACCACCACGGCCCGGATCAAGGTCCAGGCCGTGGGGAACATCTTCTTCGACATCTCCTCCGGCGACTTCACCCTCCAGGGCGCCGTCGCACCGGCCGCCATCGATTGCAACATGGACGGCAAGAGCGACATTCTCTGGCGCAACGACACGTCGGGCGACTTGTCGGTCTGGTACGTCAACGGCAGCGGCGTCATCGGCAGCGGCTTCCTGTGCGGGGTTTCCGGGACCACCTGGCAGGTGGCCGGGGCAGGGGACTTCGACGGGAACGGCTACGCCGACGTCCTGTGGCGCAACTCGTCCACCGGGGCGCTCTCCATCTGGCGGGTGGGGGCCTCAGGCCTGTCGGGCAGCCTGTCGCCCGGGACCGTCGGCTCCCCCTGGAAGATCACGGGGATCGCGGACGCCGACGGCGACGGTTGCACGGACATCTTCTGGCGCAACACGTCCACGGGGGACCTCTCCGCCTGGCTGATCAACGCGTTCGGCGTCAAGTCGGTGCTCTCGCTGGGGGGTGCCGCCGACGCCAACTGGGACGTCCTGGGCGCTGCCGATTTCAACGCCGACGGCAGGGCCGACGTCTTCTGGCGGCACCGGACCTCGGGGACCATGGTGGTCTGGTTGGTAGGCGTCACCGGCGTCACCGGCCAGGTGCCCCTCGGCGCCGTCGATCCGGCGGCCTGGAAGGTGAACGGCCTCGGCGACGTCGATGGCGACCGCTGTGCCGACATCGTCTGGCGGAACGACGCGTCCGGGATGCTCTCGGTGTGGCTGGTGAACGGAAGCGGTTACCGGAGTTCACTCTTTGTGGGCGGTATCGGCGACCTCGACTGGAAGGTGGTCGGCGTCGGCGACTTCAACGGCGACGGGAAGGCCGACATCTTCTGGCGGCACGCCGTCATGGGCACGATGTCCGTCTGGTTCGCCTCCGGGACGGGGATCATCGGTCAGATGTCCCCCGGTACCGTGGACCTGGCCTGGAAGACGAAGAACGACGTCAATTTCTTCCCGGCCCCGTGACCCCCGGCCTTCTCACCGGAGTGCTCTCAGCCGCCGGTGGTATTCCTCCAGGGTGATCATCCCTCGGCTGAGGAGCCGGTTCAGCTCGACGACCCGGGGGTCCTGCGGGGGGGGCGCCTGCGCCGGGAAAGGGCCCTGCCCCTGGGGCGGGTAGGGGTACCCCCCCGGCACCGGCCCGTGCGGCGGGGCCGGGTGGGGCGGTCGGACGGGGGGTGCGGCGGGGTGAGCGCCCCCGGGGGTGGGGGCATAATTTGCCCACGCACCCGGCATCGGCGGGTGAGGCCCGCCGGCGGGCGGCGGTGCCTGCACTTCGGGCCACCCCGCGGGGATCTCGCCGTACCCCGGCGGGTAGCCCCGGCGGGTGTAAGGGGGCGGGGAGTATCCCGGGTAGGTCGGCCGGGCCCGGGAGGGCGCCAGCGCGACAGTCGACAGGAGGTCCGCGAGGGCCAGCGGAAGGATGGCGTAGATTCCGATGTTCCAGCACAGCATCTTGGCGACGAGCGTCAGGGTGGCGATCCGCTCCGTGGTGTTGATGCCGGGGGCCACGGCGGCGATGACCGCGGGGAACAGCAGCAGGAGAAAAATCCCGATCCGGGCCAGGATCGCCGCGGTCCGGCTCAGCCCCAGACTGCGGGGGCCGGTCCCGGCCAGGACGCAACCGAGGACGGAGGCCGTGACGTTGAGGGCCATCGAGAGCAGGACGATCGCCATCACGCCCGCCAGGAGTCCGTCGGCGCCGCCACGGAAGAGCGCCTTGACCGGGGTGACCAGCAGGAGGCTTCCCGCTTCGGAGGGAAGGACCGGAAGCAGCAGGTGAAGCAGGAAGATTCCGCCGCCGATGCCGGCGATGACCTTGGGGAGGCGCCCGGAGGGGGCCAGGCTCGCCACGAGGGACCCCGCGTAGAGCATCGACCACCCGGCAAACCCCAGCAGCATGACCAGGAGGGTGGCCTGAGCGTCCCCAGGGAGGCGGGCCACCCCGGGCATCAAGGCATTCGAGAACTCCGACGCGCCGACGATCTGCAGGGCGACGGTGAGCAGGCCGAGCCCCAGGAGGGTGACGGCGCGGGCCACGCCCCGGGCGACGGCCCCCACCACGATGGTGAAGATCCCCGCCAGCAGGGGGTAGAGCAGGAGCACTTTCAGGATGCCCGGCACCGGGGAGCCGCTTTTGAACACTTCGAGGTTCAGGAAAATGAGCCGTTCCCCCACGAGAACCGGCAGGGCGAAGCCCAGGACCGCCAGGACCCCCGCGGTGACCAGCGCCGCGGTGAAACTGGAGCGTTCCGGGTAGTCCGGGGTTTGGGTCTGTTGCATCCTGGCCTCCTCCCTGAATTCAATCCGCCCCTGCGTATCCTCTTTTTACGACCGGCTGCGGGCGCATCAGTCTTCTTCGACGTCGTCGGCGACGAGGTTGGGTTCCATGGCGGACAGGTGTTCCCGGATGGCCCGGCGAAGGTGGGAAATGGAAGGGTAGCGGGCGGAGGCGTCCTTGGCGAGGGCCTTCCGGATGATGCGGTCGAGTCCCTCGTCCACCATGGGGTTGATGTCGTGGATGGCGGGAGGGTCTTTCTTGGTGATGTTCAGGATGGTGTCGGCGATGGTGTCCCCGGTGAACGGTTTCTTTCCCGCCAGCATCTCGAAGCACACGATTCCCACGGCGAACTGGTCGGCCTGGTGGGAGATGGGGATGCCCATCACCTGTTCGGGCGACATGTAGTGGGCGCTCCCCAGGAGGAAGTTGCTGCCGGGGAGGGTGGGGGAGGAGGCCAGCTTGGCCACGGAGAAATCCATGATCTTGACCTGGTCGTCGGGGGTGATCATGATGTTTTCGGGCTTGATGTCCCGGTGGACGATGCCTTGCCGGTGAGCGCACGCCAAGCCCTTGCAGATCTGCTTCGAGAACCGGTAGAACCGCCGGAGGGGGACGAAGCGCTCGATCTCCATGACCTCGCGCAGCCGTTTCCCGTGAATGTACTCCATGATGATCACGTAGCGTTCGTTGAAGTAAGACACGTCGAAGATGGCGGCGACATTGGGGTGGATGACCTTGCCCTGTGCCTGGACCTCCTTCTTGAACCGCTGGAGCATCCCCGGCTGTTCCAGGATCTCGGTCCGGATGATCTTCAGGGCGACGAAGCGCTCGATGACGGGGTCGAAGGCCTTGTAGACCTCCCCGGAACTCCCCTGCCCGAGGATCTCAAGAACGGCGTATTTCCCGATCTTCTCGGGCTGTTTCACGGGGTTCTCCACTGCGATGAAAATCCGGCGCGTGCACCACGCGGAGCATAAGAGAAAAAGGCGTTGAGTGCAAGCGGAATGTGGCATAGAATAGGCTGAAGACTGAAGGTAGATAGGCTGAAGGGGAGAAAACGGCACGATGGTTCGCTTTTCAGTTTCTCCATTGCTCCCGGTTTCGGTTTGGTTTTGTTCTCCGGGCTGATCTGCCTCTCACACCAGCCGAGCCGACCGTCCTCTTTACTGCGTGGAGTGAGCAGGAATCTGACCGATACCTTCAGCCGAAACACCTTCAGCCTAATAACCTCTCCAGGGGGTTTCCCATGAACACCCGGATGCCTGCCGTGGCCGGACGGTTCTACCCCGGATCCGCCGCATCCCTGCGCCGGGAACTCGAAAGCCTGGTGCCGCAAACAACCGACAAGCGCGCCGTGAAGGGCCTCGTCGCCCCCCACGCCGGCTACGTCTACTCGGGCCCCGTGGCGGGGGCCGTTTACGCCGCCGTGAGCATCCCGGAGCGGGCCCTGGTCCTCTGCCCGAACCACACGGGAAGGGGGGCCCCTTTCGCCGTCCAGAGCGAAGGGGCCTGGGCGACGCCGCTCGGGGAGGTCCCGATCGAGTCGTCCCTGGCCCGGCGCCTGAAGGAGGAATGCCCGCTCCTGGAAGAGGACGGGGCCGCGCACGCCCGGGAACACTCCCTCGAGGTGCAGCTCCCCTTCCTTCAGCACCTGGCCCCGGGGATCCGGTTCGTCCCGGTCTGCGTGGGGAGCGGTCGGCTCGGGTCCCTCCTGGAGCTGGGGGACAGCATCGCCCGGGTCCTCGAGGCCGAACCGGAGACCCTCCTGGTGGCCAGTTCCGACATGACCCACTACGAGTCGGCGACCGCCGCACGGAAGAAGGACGAGAAGGCCATCGACCGCATGAAGGCCCTGGATCCCGAGGGCCTTTTCCGGGTGGTGACGGAGCATGCCATCTCCATGTGCGGATACGCGCCCGCGGTGGTGGTCATGCAGGCCTGCCGCGCGCTGGGGGCCACGCGCGGAGAACTCGTCCGGTACGCCAACTCGGGTGACGTCTCCGGTGATTACGCCGCGGTGGTGGGATACGCCGGCGTCATCTTCCTCTGAGGTGAGGGGTGCTGGAGCAGATCCGCCAATTCGTCCCGGAGGTGGGGATCGGCCTCTTCATGGCCCTCTTCCTCTCCCTGACGGCCTGTTCCGCCGCCGGCCTCGCGGTCTTCCCCCTCTTGTGATTGCCTTTTTCCCCCGGATAGGCTAAGGTATCCCTTTGCCGAACACTCTTTCGGGAGTTCGAACATGCCGAATATGTGGGATCGAAGACGCCGGTGCCGGAACAGCGTGGTGGACTGCATCGGGACCACGCCCATGGTCCGGATCAACCGGATCACCGAGGGCTGCGGCTGCGACATCTTCGCCAAGCTGGATTTCATGAACCCCATGGGCAGCAGCAAGGACCGCATCGCCAAGTACATGATCGAGAAGGCGGAGCGGGACGGACGGCTCAAGCCCGGGGACGTCATCCTCGAAAATTCCTCGGGCAACACGGCCCTGGGTCTGGCCATGGTGGCCATACAGAAGGGCTACCGGTTGCGGGTCGTGGTCCGGGACCGGATCAGCATGGAGAAGTTCAACCTCCTCCGGACCCTGGGGGCGGAGGTGGTCAAGGCCGACACCTCCCTGCCGCCGGAGCACCCCGACAGCTACAACAACATCACGCCCCGCCTGGCCCGGGAAACCCCCTCCTGCTTCTTTCCCGATCAGCACAACAACCGGGAGAACAACGAGGCCCACTACCACACCACCGGCCCGGAGATCTGGGAGCAGATGGAGGGCCGGATCGATTATGTGGTGCTCGGGGTCGGCACCGGGGGCACCTGCGGCGGGGTCTCCCGCTTCCTCAAGGAGCAGGACCCGCGGATCCGGGTGGTGGCCGTGGACATCGAAGGGTCCGTCTACACCGGGTACTTCCGCACGGGGAAGGTTCCCCCCTCGGCGCCGTATCTCCTGGAAGGCCTGGGGGACGAGTTCATCATCGGCTGCATGGAGTTCGACCGGATCGACGACATCCTCCAGGCCACCGACCGGGACGCCTTTCTCATGGCCCGACGCCTGGCCCGCGAGGAGGGGATCATGGCCGGGGGGTCCAGCGGGGCCGCGCTCTGGGCCTGCCTGGAAGTGGCCCGGGGTCTCGGGCGCCCCGCCCGCATCGCCACCCTCTTCCCCGACGGCGCGGCCCGGTACCTGTCCACGATCTTCAACGACGACTGGATGAGGGAGAAAGGACTGCTCTGATGACGCCTCGACGGTTCCGACACCTGGCCGTCTTCGCCGCGTCGGCCCTCCTCGCCGTTGCGGCGATGTGGGCCGTTTTCGTCCATGCGCCCCGTGAGCGGGCGATGGGCGAGATCCAGCGCATCTTCTACATCCACGTGGCGCTGGCGTGGGTCGGGATCGCGGCGTTCGTCGTCCTTTTCGCAGCCAGCGCCCTGTACCTCTGGAACGGGAGAACCGCCCTGGACCGGTTGGCGCAGGCCACGGCCGAGACCGGGGTCCTCTTCGCCACCCTGGTCCTGGTGACGGGGTCCATCTGGGCCCGCGGCGTGTGGGGGGCCTGGTGGGTGTGGGACCCCCGCCTGACATCCTCCCTGGTGCTGTGGATGCTCTACGCGGCTTACCTCGCCCTCCGCCGGCAGGTGAGGGACCCCCTTCGCCGGATGCGGTTCTCGGCGGTTTACGCCATCATCGCCTTCCTGGACGTCCCCGTCGTGTTCTTCTCCATCCGCTGGTGGCGCGGTCAGCACCCCGAACCCGTCGGGATGGCCCCGGAAATGCTCCACGCGGTGCTGGCCGCCTGCGCCGCGTGCACCGTCCTCGGGGCGCTCGTGGTGTCCCTCCGCTGCGGGACGCTGAAACTGGAGCACGCCCTCGAGGGCCTCCAGGCCGAACTCCGTGAGAGGTCAAAACTATCGTGAATCACTGGCTTTTTGCCGCTTACAGCTCCGTTTTCGTCCTCCTCCTGGGATATCTCCTCTTCCTGAGTTCCAGGCTGGAGCGTCTGTCCTCCGACATCGAGGACCTGCGGGAGGAACTGGCCCGGGTCCCGCGGGACGGGGCGGGGACGGACTCCGAAGCTTCCGCGACGCGTCCGGGCCCCTGACGCCGGCCGGGTTTCGCCCGGACCCGGCCCGTCCCGAGATTCGGCACCAATCCTTTGGGAGGAGACCATGGCCCTGTATGAATTGACGGAATTTCTCCGGCTTTCCGCCGTCCTCAACTACCAACTGAGCGCCCGCCCGCTGGACCTGGACAACGTGCTGATCGTCATCCTGGGCAAGAAGACTCTCCCGGAGCGCGACAGCCTGATCCTCAAGAACTTCATCGACTACCTGGAGAAGGTCTACGGGCAGAAGCGGCGGAAGATGGGCCCCCCCGCCATCCTGCACCCCCTGCGGGCCGCGTCGCTCCTGGCCCGGGCCATCGAACAGCCTTCCATGCTGGACCTGGTGGCGGAACTGCTCCACGACAACATCGAGGACATCAACCCCGAGGACTTCGCCGCCGAGGACTGGTCGCGCCTGGACGAACTCTTCCACGCCTGCATGGAACCCCTCCCCGAAACCGACCGCTGGTTCCTGATGGAACGTCTCCGCTGGCTGACCAAGCGTTCCGACGAGACCTACTACTCCTACATCGGGCGCCTCCTCGACCTCTCGCGGAACACCCCGGAGGCCGTTCGGGTCAAGCTGGCGGACCGGCTCGACAACACCCTGGACCTTCGCATCGACATCGAGGACCCCCTTCAGGGCATCGACTTTTTTGAAGGGATTTTCCAGATGATGTTCATCAACACCTACCGGGGGACCCGCCCCGGCATGCCGCACGCGCGGTCCGCCCCGCCCCTCAACGGCTCCCAGCGGCTGTTTCAGCTCTTCAAGAACATCGTGCTGATGACGCTCGTCCGCAAGCGCCGGTCCGCCCTGGACGACCCGGCCGTGAAGAACCTCTTCAACGCCCTGGCCATGGCGGGGATGAAGGAAGCCCAGCGGATCGCCGTCCACATCTTCAGCTACCACCTCACCGACATCTCGGTTCAGCGCAAGCTCGTCTTCGACGCCATGCAGTACGTGCAGAAGGGCGGCATCGATTCGGTGACCAGCCCGGGCACCGGCAGCCGCCTGGACGGCCTCTTCATCTCCCGTTTCGACGACCCCGTGAAGAAGCAGCGAAACCAGAAGCTCGACGACCTGTACCACGACAAGGCGCTCATGGTGGAGGCCGCCATCGCGTTCATCGTGATCTTCCTCAGCTTCCTCAACGACCCCGATTTCTACGTCAAGGGGGTCAGCGAGCAGGGGATCCAGCCGGGAAGTCCGGAAGGGCAGGCGGGAGGGCCATGGCCGACGCCGTCATCCTGACCGCCCGTTTCGGGCACGGACACTTCAGTGCGGCGGACAATGTCCGGTCCGCCCTGGAGGAACTGTACCCGGAGCTGCAGACCCGGGTCCTCGACCCCTTCGAGATCGCCAATCCCCGCTACTACCATTTCCTTCGCGGGCTCTACCGGTTCACCGCCAACCGGCTGCCGGGGGTCTGGCACCTCTTCTTCCGCCTCACGGACCGGTACGCCTTCGGCGAGCGGCGGTTCCGGTCCCACCCGGTCGTTTCACGCTTCTTCCGGACCCTTCACGACACTTACGACCCCCGCGTCGTCATCTCCACCTACCCCATCTTCGCCGACGCCGTCGAACACCTCTGCCCCCCCGGGCCCCGGAGGAAGTTCCCGGTCCTGACCATGGTGACGGACTCGGTGACCGTGAACCGGGCTTGGGTTCGGGGGAAATCGGACCTCTGGATGACGGCGGATTCCCTGACGGCACGAACCCTGGAGAAGATGGGCGTCCCGGCCGAACGGATCGCCGACACCGGTTTCCCGACACCGCCCCGCTTCGTCCGGCTGCTGAAAGCGAAAGGGGAGAAGGCGGACGCCGCCGGGGACCGGCCGCTGACCCTCCTCTACCTGCCGAACCTGGGGACCCAGAACCTCTTCCGAATCCTGGACATCCTCGGCTGCAACGAAAGACTGAAAGTCATCCTGGCCCTGGGTGACCGACCGCGCCTGATTCGCAGGGCTCTTCACCGCGTGGAGCGTCTCCGGTGCGACTTCGAGGTCCTCGGGTGGTGCCCCGACATCCCCGACCGCATGCTCGAGTCGGACATGGTGATCACCAAGGCCGGGGGGGCCACGGTCCACGAAGCGCTGGCCGCCGGCTGCCCCGTGGTGATCTCCCGGGTGACCCCGGGGCAGGAGGAGGGGAACGCCCGCCTGATCGAGTCGCTGGGGATGGGGATCGTGGTGCGCAACGTCAAGGGTCTGTCCAGCCTGCTCCAGTTTTTCCAGCAGGTGGACTACGCGGTGTTGGACGGCCTCCGGCGCAACGTGGAACGTTTCCGCCGGCCTGACGCGGCCTACCGGATCGCCGAGTTGGCGAAAGGGAGGATGGGGTGAGCGGAAAGGGGTCGTGGGGATGCCGCAGGGGAAAGAAGTCGGGGGAGCGGACGGCAGGGTGGGGCGGGCGCGTGTCGATGTGCCCTGAAGGGCAGGCGAAGCGACGGACCGGCCGGGGGCCTGCCTCCTGTCTCCTTCCCGGAGGATGATCGTCCATGTCGCGAAAGGTGCCGATCGCCGAGCCCGCCCCCCGGAAGAAGGACCACGCCTTCTTCTGGTCCCTGGTCCTGCTCGGCCTGACGATCCTCTTCTTCAGGGTCGCCACCCACCTCTTCCGGACCGGCCTGCGCATGCCGGGGATGATGCTGTCCATGGCGGGCATGCTGATCCTGATCGCGGAGCTGGTCCTTTTCCTGCCCGTCCTCTACCGGAACGCCTTTCACGGCTCCTCGCTTCCCGGGCGCTTCCGCGTGACCGCCGGGGGGTGGATCTTCCTCCTGATGGTCCTCCTCCTCGGGCTCGCCGCGGTGAACACGGGGAACAACCTCCTCTACATCGTTCTCTCCTTCCTTATCGCCACCATCGTGGTGTCGGGGATCGTCTCCCGGGTCTCGCTGCGCAACGTCAGGATCGCCCTCGATTTCCCCGACGTCATCTTTGCCGGGGAGAGCGTGGTCGGACGCCTGACCGTAGTCAACGGGAAGCGCTTCGCGGCGTCCTTCTCCATCGGCGTGGAGTGCCGCCTCTTCAACGAGACCTTCTCGGGCGTCCCGGCCGCGCCGGTAAAACGGCAGCCACGCCTCGCCCGGAAGCGGCGGGCGCCGCGGGAAGTCCCCCTGGTCCGCAGCCGGGTCTATGCCCCCGCCATCGGCCCCCGGCTCACGGCCGCCTTCACGTTCCCGGTCCGGTTCGACCGGCGGGGCCTCTACCGGATCCAGGAGATCGAGCTGGGCACGGCCTTCCCCTTCGGCTTCTTCCGGAAGACCCGCATCCTGGAGGGGAACGGCGAACTGATCGTCTACCCCAACCCGGCGGAGCCGGACGAGGTGCAGCGGATCATCGAGGAACGTCTCGAGGACCAGCCCACGGACCGGAAAGGGCCCGGTTCGGAGATCTACGCCCTGCGCGACTACGTGGACGGGGAGGATATCCGCCTGGTGCACTGGAAGGTGTCCGCCCGCATCGGCCGGCTGATCACCCGGGATTTCACCAAGGACGGCAAGGAGCGTATCCGGGTCCTGTTCGACCAGGCCGCCCCGGGGGAAAGCGGGGAGGAAACCGGTGAAGGGCGGGATTCCGCGCGTTTCGAGAAGGCCCTGTCCATCCTCGCGTACCTCACGCTGGAATCCAAGGGGGAAGGCAATCTCCTGGAGATCGCCTTCAGCCACCCCGGGGAAGGGGAACCCGAATCGGAGAGCGACGACGATGCCCTCCTCCGCCGCCTGGCCCTGGCCCGCATGGCGCCTCCGCCGGAAACGGAGCCCGCCCACCCGTTCAACTCCCCCGTCTTTCTCTCCGCGGCGGGCCACGAGATCCAGGAGCGTTACATCCTGGTCTCCTTCCGGCCGCCCGGGGCCTTCGGCGCCCTGGCCGGGTGCATCGACATCCATGTGGACATGGGGGCGCTGTGAGGTACGCCACCAGCTTCCGCCTCGCCGCCTGCCAGATGGTCCTCGCCGGGTTTTTGCCCCTGCTCCTCACGGGCAGGCTCGGGATCGTCCAAGGGTTGATCTTCCTCGCCTACCTCGTTTTCGTGATGGCCTCGCCCCGGTTCACCCATCCGCCGAAAAGCCGGGAATCCGTGTGGCGGACCCTTCTCGGGTCGCTCCTGATCCTCTCCCTCTACCTGGCGGACACCGCCGTCCTCTCCCGGGATTTCATCATGGCCCTGGCCCACGTGACCATGGTCATCGTGGCGCTGAAACTGGCACGGCCCCGCCGGGCCCGGGACCTGCTCTACGTCGCGGCGCTCTCGCTGGGGTTTCTGCTCCTGTCCAGCCTTTACACGTTCGATCTCTGGTTCCTGCTTTTTGCGGCATGGTTCTTCGTCGCGGGCGTCCAGACCCTGATGCTGCTGGAGATCCGGGCGGCCTCGGCGCGGTTTCGCCCGGAGGCCGGGGAAGGGGAGACCCCTCTCTCGGAGGTCCCCGTCCTCTCCGACCTGGAGATCCCCGTTCGGTCCCGCCGCCTGGTGCTCCTGAGCCTGGCGACTTTCGTCGCCGTCGTCGCCCTGGCGGTCCCGCTCTTCCTCGGGCTTCCCCGCCTGGCTTTCGGGGTCCTTCAGTGGGACCTCCTCCGCGACAACGCCCAATCCGGCTTCACCGAGACCACCCGCCTGGGGGAGGCGGCCTCCATCCGGCAGAGCGAGGCGGTGGTCATGCGCGTCCGGACGGAGCTCCCGCCGGAACAGCTCCCCCCCGACCTCAAGTGGCGGGGGATCGCTCTCGACCGCTTCGACGGCTGGAACTGGAGTTCCTGGCGCAAGCCGGTCCTGGTGTCGAACGTGCGCCCCGGGGAATTCCACCGGGTGGCGGACACCCGGCGCCGCGAGAAACTCCTCCGCCAGGAGTTCTACCTCGAGCCCATGGGCACGCAGACGGTTTTCCTGGCCTTCCGCCCGCACAGCGTCTCGTGGGAGGTCGGGCCCATCGTGTTCAACAGCGACGTGATCCGGACCCTGCGCGTCAACCCGGACAAGTTCCGCTACACGGCGATCTCGGACATCCGGCGCCCCACCCCGGCCGAACTGGAGGCAACCCCGCCCGTCGACACCGAGCAGTTCTACCTCCCCAGCACCCTGGAAATCCGGAACTACTCCTTCCGGATCGCCGAACTCGCGGACCGCGTTACCCGGGACGCCCCGTCCCCGTGGGCCAAGGCCCAGGCGCTGACCCGCTTCCTCCGGGACAACTACCGTTACTCCCTGGAGATGAGCCCCTGCCCGCCGGGCCGGCGTCCCGTGGAATTCTTCCTCTTCGACATGCGGATGGGCCACTGCGAGTACTTCGCCTCCACCCTGGCCCTGATGCTCCGCTACGAGGGCATCCCCTCGCGGTTGGTCAACGGCTTCCAGGCGGGGGAGGTCAACCCCATCAACAACACCTTCATCGTCCGCCAGAAGGACGCCCACAGCTGGGTGGAAGCCTGGTTCCATGGCGTCGGGTGGGTGGAGCTCGACCCGACCCCTTCGGTGCCCTTCCGGGTCCGGTCGGGGTTCCTGGCCTTTTTCGAGAACCTGCTCGAGTACGTTCACTTCCTCTGGATCAGCCAGATCGTCAACTACGACCTCGCGGACCAGACCCAGGTTTTCGCCTGGGTCCGGAGCAACTTCCGCAGTGCGGGCGAGTGGCTGAAATCGGTCTTCAAAGGCGTCGAGAAGTTCTTCACCGCTCTGTGGGGGCTGGTCACCCCGGGAGCCGACGCCGAAGCGCCCGCGTGGTTCCTGCCCCTGGTCCTGGCCCCCGTGGCCGCGGCGGCCGGCGTGCTGCTCTTCCGGCTTCTCCGCCGGGTGGCCCGTGCCTTCGGGGGCCGGAAAGCCCGGGTCCACCTCCTGGCCCTCCGGGTCCGGGAACGGTTTTTCCGGGCGTGCGCCCGGGCGGGCTACCGCCGGGCACGGGGAGAGACCTTCCGGGAATTTCTCGGGCGGATTCGTCTGGCGGAGTCCTGCCCGGCCGGTTTCCTGGAGGCCTTTGGCGAAGGCTACCACCGGCTGCGTTTCGACCCTTCCTGCGACGAGGAGGAACTCTCCCGTCGGCTGGAAGCGCTCCTGCCCCGCCTCTCGGCGGCCCTGGTCAAGTGCCGGGGAGAGCGGCCGGCCGATCGATGAGCTCCCCGGAAAGGGAACCACGAAATACAGCGCCCCACTTTTCCTTGCGGTCTTTGCGCCTTGGCGAGAGTAAAACCGGACATTGATCTCGCCAAGGCGCAAAGACCGCCAAGGAAGACCGCTGAAGCGCCTGCTTGTGTCGCAGGCCCCGTCAGCGCCGTCTGCTCCTTCGGCCCGGCCTGTCCCTTTGTCCCTTCGCGCCTCGGTTTCATCACGGCGCCCTCACGCCGGCTAAAGCTCGCACCCTCCCCCCCCCGTGCCTGCACGCCTGTGTTTCATTCTTTTGCAGCTGCGTGGGTTGCGCTGGGGCCGCGCCGCTCCGGCAGCCTGCGCGGCGCGATCAAAGCGGCGCTCCGGCAGCCTTCGCGCCGCACTCCGCAGAAGAGGCGGAGCCGCTTGCGACAGCGATGCCGATGGCGACAGCGATGCCGATGGCGATACCGATACCGATGGCGACAGCGATACCGATACCGATACCGATACCGATTCCGAGGCCAACGGGAACCCTTCCGGACCTACAGCCTACAGCCTACAGCCTATAGCCTTTTCCTGAAACAATCCCCAGGCTTCTCCGTACAATGCTCCCGACAATCGTTTGAAAGGGGACGCGAATGGTCCTGGAACTCAAATCGATCCGCAAGTGTTTCGGCAAGGTGGCCGCGGTGGACGGCGTTTCCTTCTCGGTGGAGAAGGGGACGATCTACGGGCTCCTGGGCCCCAACGGCGCCGGCAAGACCACCACCATCCGAATGATCATGTCCATCCTGCTTCCCGACGAGGGGGAAGTCCGGGTCCTGGGCAACGGCATCGGCGCCGCCGTCCGCGACCGGATGGGCTACCTCCCCGAAGAACGGGGCCTCTACCGCAAGATGAAGATCCTGGACATGCTGGTCTTCTTTGGCCGCTCCCACGGCCTGGGCACCGCCGATGCGAAGAAACGCGCCGCCGAGTGGCTCAAGAAGATGGAACTGCCCGGGGTGCAGCGGAAGAAGGTGGAGGAGCTGTCCAAGGGGATGCAGCAGAAGGTGCAGTTCATCGCCGCGGTGCTTCACGCGCCCGATCTCCTGGTCCTGGACGAGCCCTTCTCCGGCCTCGACCCCATCAACACCCAGGTCCTCAAGGACGCCGTTCTGGAGATGAACCGCAACGGCACCACCGTGATCTTCTCCACCCACAACATGGAGGAGGCGGAGAAGATGTGCAACGCCATCTGCCTCATCAACCACGGCAAGGCCGTGGTCTCCGGCCCGCTCGGCGACATCAAGCGGGGTTACGGGAAACGTTCCATCATCGTGGAGGGCACGGGGGAACTGGCGAAAGTCCGGGACCTCGACTACGTGGAGAAGATCGACCTCTACGAGAACTACGCCGAAGTCCGCCTCAAGGCCGGCGAAAGCCCCCAGCGCCTGCTGAAGGACCTGGTGGGCGTCCTGGACATCCGGAAGTTCGAGGTGGTGGAGCCCACCCTGCGCAACATTTTCATCGATCTCGTGAGCGGAGGCGAACGTGAACATCAGGGCGTTTGAAATCATTCGGCGGGAGTTCCTGGAGCGGGTCAAGAAGAAGAGCTTCTGGATTTCCACCGTCCTCTTCCCGGTGATGATCCTCGGGTTCACGGTGCTGCCCGCCTTCCTGGGGCGCGTCTCCCTCCAGAAGGACGTCAGGATCGCCGTCATCGACCTGAGCGGGAAATCCTTCGAGGAGTTCGCCCTCAACCTGACCGCCCGACCCGGGGCCGGGAAGACGGCGGAGGGCAAGGGAAGCACCCCAACCGAGCCGCGGGGGAGCTACGCCCCGCCGACCCTCGTGCCCGTCCCGCCGGGCAAGACCCTCGAGACGGTCCTGGACGGCATCAAGAAACGCATCGGCGACGGCGAGTTCGAGGGTTGCGTGGTGATCCCGAAGCAGCTCGAGGAGCCCGAGAAGATCGAGTACTTCGGCAAGAGCGTCAGCAACATCAACCTGCTCAGGGATATCCAGAACGCCATCGACCCCATTGTGCTCAAGGACCGGCTGGAGCGAAACCAGATCCCGGCCACGGGCGAGCAGATCCGCCAGTGGGTGCGCTCGCTCCCGCTGGAGACCAGCCAGGTGGAGAAGGGGGGGGCGTCCAAGAAAAGCGGGTTCCTCTCGGCCTTCATGATGACCTTCGTTTTCGTCTTCATCCTCTACATGGCCCTCATCATCTACGGCATCGCCAACCTCCGCGGCGTGCTGGAGGAGAAGACCTCCCGCATCATGGAGATCCTGCTCTCCACCTTCACACCCCGGCAGATCATGACCGGCAAGCTAGTGGGCATCGGGATGGTGGGCCTGACCCAGATGGGGGTCTACGCCCTCTGCATGCTGGGGATGCTGGTTTACTCCGCCGTGTCCGCCGCCACCCTGGACCCCAACATCGCCCAGACCCTGGCCAACTTCAACCCCATCTACCTGCTCTACTTCATCATCTTCTTCGTCCTGGGGTACTTCATCTACTCGGCCCTGTTCCTGGGGATCGGCTCCCTGTGCTCGTCCGAGGAGGACGCCCAGAACCTGCAGTCGGTGGTGATGATCCCCATCATCATCCCCATGGTCCTCACCATGTTCTTCATCAACAACCCCGACGCCATGCTGACCCGCATCGTCTCCCAGGTCCCGCTCTTCACGCCCCTGGTGATGCTGATGCGGGTCATGGTGCAGACGCCGCCCTGGTGGGAGATCTGGCTCTCCATCGTGCTCAGCGTGGCCTTCCTCTTCCTCACCATGTGGGCCGTGGCGAAGGTCTTCCGGGTGGGGGTTCTGATGTACGGCAAGCGGCCGTCCTTCGCCGAGGTGATCCGCTGGTTCCGCTCGGCGTAAGATCATCAACCACGAACCACACGAAATACACGAACAGGGGAAAGACCGGGGCGGGCGAACCGCCCCGGTTTCATTTCCGGCCAGGTGAACGGTGTCGTGCAGGTTTTCGAAGGACGCGCTGGATCCAACCGCGGAGGACGCAGAGAATCGCAGAGTCCATTTCATCAGGATCTTGGTCCCTTTTTTAAGACGAGGTCAACCCCGCAGGTCATTCACATATGACCCCTACGATTTTCAAAGTGTTCTTGCGCTTGCAACAGATGAGGTGACACTTGTCACCAGGGAAGAGCTGAATTCGATAGTATTTCCTCCCTTCCATCAGGGTGCAGGAATACTCTGATTTCTCGATGCATTCCGAAAGGTTTTTTATAAGACCCTCCTGTGGAAAAAACCTTCGAAGCCGACGTTCCACCTCGTCCAGGATCGGTTCCAGTGCTCTCAACGCCCTTATCAGCACTTGTTCATCCTCTGATTCCTCGAGTTCCCTTTCCCGGAATAGTCGGTATGTATAGCCCATCCGAAATCCTGGTGAGTTCATCACCTGGTCGAGAGTGACAAGCACGGCGTCGCCTGGATACTCAGGCCAAGTCCCGTAGAGACACATAAGATGTAGATAATACAATCGGAACCCCAGGCAATTGAGAATCCGAGAGCGTAACTTAATATTTTTTCTATATTTGGCCAGATGCAAGAGGTCTAGATTCCTCTCTGCCTGGTTTTCTGGGGCCCTGATCCAAGGGGATTCCAGGACCCGGCAGGCCTTCCCCTCGACGAACAGCGTGTGCAGGAAGTCCCGGAAGAAGTATTTCAATTGGGCCCGTTCGGCCGGGGTCAGCGGGACTTGCTCCCAATCGGCCCCAATCGAAATCGTCCCGCATCCGATGAACGCCAGGATGAACAGTACGATTCTGTAATGCATGGCTTGTTTCCCCTGATACTCTACCACAGGATCAGGATAAACATTTGGGGAACGCCGGTTGTCATGGAATTGTCACGAAACAGTCAGGATTTTGCTTGCGCCAACGGCGCAACCTCCCTTAGCCCAGGCCAACGGCCTGGGGTTTAAAGCGCCGTCCTGATCGGATGGGCGGCCTGAAGGGTCGCAACGGGAAAATCCCAATCATCCGCGTCAAACCAATACGGCGCCCTGGGGCGCCTCCGGATTAAATCATCGCCTGACCGGGGGCTGCCGCCGCCGCGGCCGCCCCCGGCTCAGGTCCGGCATCCCTCCGGGATTGGAACGATCGGAATGCGGCGGGTGAGTTCGCCACCGTCGTTCAACCCCTGCCGGGGTTGGGATGCTCATCTTGTCATCCTCCATCTACACCCGAACCATCTCCAACCGCACACCCTCTCGCCGCGACGCCCGGGTTAGCCCTGCCAGCACTTTCGCAAGGGAAAAAGTTGGCATGATCTAACCCCGCCCTGATCGGGCTATCAGCTCGCGGAACGCCCGGGGTCACCTCACAAATCATTCTTGCAATATCAAGTTCCCTCTTGACTAGC
>JAGNHB010000024.1 GCA_018001935.1 Acidobacteriota bacterium | reverse complement strand
TTCAGGAAATGGACATGCAGGACGATACTCCGTTGGGTTCAATGGGTGCAGGTGCGAAACCACCGTTCATACCTTTCGCATCGGAAGAAAACCTTGGACAAATTATCGCAAGTGACGTTGTAGGGATATGGACGATCTGCCGCTCGAAATCGATCTCGACCCGGCAGCCGCGGAAGGCGTTCGGTCCCAGCAGCCCCGTGACCGGTTCGGCGGTCTTCCGGGAGTACCACTCGAAAACGGCCTTCGGCAGGCCCGCAACCCCCACGCCCGGCAGGCGGGCCTTCCCGCAGGTGATCGCCGGGACCCGGGCCAGGGGCCACTTCGCCTCGGTCTGCCACCCCCACATGTTGGCGCACCCCAGGGCCCCGGTCCGGTGCGGCCAGTCCCGGTGAGCCGCGAGGGCTTCCGCCAGCCAGTCCTGGGAGACGAAGGTGTAGGAGGCCCCGTTGTCCAGGGCGAAACTGGCCTTTTGCCCCTCGATGTCCACCTCCACCTGCACCACGCCCGTCACGGGGTGTACCTTCGCCGTCACGGGGTTCCCCTGCGGCTCGTTTTTCCCCGGTTCCGCCAGGACGAGCCGGCGCGCCGGGTAATCGAACACGACGCGGTAGCGGCGCATCACCGTGGACGGCAGGTTGATCTCCGCCCGGAGGCCGGGCATCATGGGCGACCCCAGGGCCACCCGGGCCGTGACGCCCTGCAGGGGTACGGGGACCCCGCCCAGCCGGAGCGCGGGGGGGGCGGGCACCTCCAGCCAGCCGTCCTTCGCCTTCGACGCCGCGTCGTCCAGGTCGATCCCCAGGTCGCGGGCGAGCGCCTCGCTCATCATCAGGTCGGGGTTGCCGGTGTCCACCCAGACGGCCGCGGTGCGCAGCGAGCCGTCCGGGCGCTCGAGCGCGCCCTCCAGGATCATCCGGTTGTGTTCGAGCACGAAGGGGATCGACGCCGGCAGGCTGACCGCTTTCCCCGCGGTGACCGCCACCCCGTTTTCCGGCGCCGGGCCCGCCGCCTTCGGGGCGTCCTCCGCGCCGGCCAGTGCCGCGCCGCCCGCCACGCCGATCCCGACCGCCAGGACCCACCGGGCCCCGAGGCCCCAGAGTTTGCGGATCATTTCCCTTTCCTCCCGCGCAGGGTTTCTCGCCCGACGCCATACCATACGGATCCACCGGCGGGATGTTCCGGAAAAACCGCGTGCGGCGGCGCCGGGAGGAGGAACGCGACGGCGCGGTCCGCCCCGGCCCCGGTGCCGGGGCGGAACCGTCGTGTCCCTCCCCCGCGGCCGGCCGGCGACCCCCGGTACCCGCCGGGCGTGCGCCCCGCCGACTTTCCCCTTGATCTCGTTTCCCCATTCCGATATCCTGACGGCAGGTTTCAACCGGTTCCAGGGAGACACACCAATCCATTGCCGGGAGGGCACATGAAAGTACGAAACGCCTTGATCGGGTTAATTTTCCTTTCCCTGGCCGTCGGGGTCGCCTGCAAGGGGGGCGGGTCCGCCGGCGCTCCCTTCGGCGGTGCGACGGCGGCCTACCCGGGCACGGGGGACGGCGCCGAGAAAATGCTCCTCGACCTTCTGCACGGCAAGGACCGTGACGCCATCGTGGAGAGCCTGATCCCCAGGGACGACGATTATGCCGCGGTGTTCGAGCCCGCCGACGCCGAGAAGGCGAAAGCGGCCTACACGGGTCTGTGGAAGACCGCCGAACGGGTCGAGATCAAGCCCAAGGAAGGGCAGACCGAGTTGCTGATGTGGAAGGCGACCACGGAGGAACTCCGGGCCGGGACGGGCGATTCGGGGCACTTCCCGGGGGGGTACAAGGATGTCGCCATGAAGCTGAAACCCGGCGTCACCTGGTACCGCTGGAAGTTCTGCAAGCCGGGCGAGACCCTGGGAATGGCCTTCGACGGCCTGGTTCACGTCAACGGCCACTGGGCGTGGTTCCCCAAACCCTGGTACGCGCTGAAGTAAGCCCGGCTCTCCCCGGGCCGGGATCGTCGGCCCGGGTGTCAAAGGGCGAAAGCATTCAAAGGACGAAAGGACCTAAAGGACCAAAAGGACCAAAAGGACCGACGCTCTTCCCGGAACGTCGCCCGGTAACCGTGGCCTCGGATGGCAACCAGGATCGATAACACGTTGGTAAAACCCAGCCGCGAAAGCGCCTGGATCGGTCCAGGCATCTTCCGGGACGTCTCCGCCCCTCAGCGCCTCTGAGAGGCCTTCAGGAGCACGGAACGCCCACCTCGGCAACGGGTGGGTGTCCTGGCCCTGAATCACGGGAGGTTGTCCTGAACCTGATCCGTGCCCACCACCCTTTTGCCCTGTGCGGATCGTTCTCGTCACCTCTTTGCCCCGTGCGGATCGTGGCCTTTCGTGTTTTCACCGCGCCAGGGCCGTGTACGCCGTTGCCTCGCCCCGCCGAGGTCGTGCCCTTGCCCCGCGTGGATCGTGCCCCCCCCACGCCTTCACCCCGCCGGGGACAGGCCCACCTCGCCCTCACCCCGCAGGGATCGTACCCGCCGTGTCCTCGCTTTGTTTGAATCGTACCCGCTGCGTCCTCACCCCGCCAGGGGTGAAATATTTGTAGAAAAGGCAGTTATAAAGATTCTCCTCCCCCGCGCGCCGCCGGCTGGGAGGGTGCTCCGGAGCCCGGTTCACCCCCGGCGGCGCGCGGGGAAAAATGAACAATAACCTCTTTTACTACAAATATTTCACCCCTGACGGGGTGAGGGCGCGGAGGCGATCGACTCCGGGTGGCGGGAAAACCCGTCCGGCGGCCCCGTCTCCTCGGACATTTCCCCGGCCCGCCAAAGAAGCCGGATGCACGGAGTCGCCGCGCCGCCGGGATAGGCCTTCCGGACTATCGCTCTCACGGAGGCACAGAGGCACGGAGAAGCGGCGTCGCGGATTCCGGTCAAGCGGCCCAGCGCCACCTCCGTTCTCCGGTCTCCCGACGACGGCCTCCTGACGGCTGTCTCCCCCTCCTGACTCCTACCTCCCGAATCCTGGATTCATCGTTCGTGTAGTCCGTGGTTTTCGTAGTTCCCTTTCCGGTTTCGACATTGTGAGCGCCGCCTCCGGGGCGCCAGGTCACAAGGCGGCCAGCAACCGCCACCGCACGACCCGGACCGGCCGGCTGAACCATGAGTTCTTCGAGGGGATCGACTCCACCACGACCTCTCCCCTGTCGGGGTCCGCGGCGATCCAACGACGATTTCCCAGGTAGGCCAGCACATGGATGCCGTCGGTGGTGACGGCGAGGTCGCCGGGACGCAGATCACCCAGGGTGAGCGCATTGAGGGAAGGCGCCATGTACAGGGGGACGGTTCGCCCCCCCGCACCGGTCCCGAGTTCGCGGGCAGTACAGTCATCCCACCAAAGCTGGAAGGCGGCACGGAGCAGGCGGGGATTGAACGAGGAAAACCCGAGCCGGCCGCATGCCCGAGCCAGCCCGATCCTGACCAGTCCGGAGCAGTCGACACCGAGGCCGTTCTCCCCTCCCCAGACGTAGGGTGTCCCCTCGAACGACCGCAGAAAGCGAACGTATTCATGGGTAAATAGATCCGAATCGACCGCCGGCCCGGGAAGAGACAGGAAGATCCCGGCCGCCCCCGTCAGGAGAAGAAAGCCCAACCGGCTGTGACGTCGAGGCCACAGCAGGACCAGCACCGAGGCCCAGACCCCCGCCAGGCAACCGAGCAGTGCCAGCCGGAGCAGACGGGTGCCCACCGGGTAAAGGGAGATCAGGACCGAGAGGATCACCAAGGCTCCCCCGAACAACAGACTGCGTTTTTGAAGCGAGGTGATGCTCCGCCCCATGCCTGACCTCTCTCCGGACACCCTATCGGAGCCGCGACCGTGTAGGGAGTGGTAAGTCTGTCAGTTTTTTTCCGCTTGCTGACGCGCGCAGCTCTGATTTCTGGCCGGCATGCCGGATCGCATGGGGTGCCGGTGCGTGCTATCGCCCCCAGAGGAAGAAACCGATCGAGACGATCACCCCCACCCCGGCCACCGCCGGCATCAGGCAGCCGACCCCGCCCGAACGGCGGGGTCGGGCGAGGCCCAGCTTCGCCTCCGCGGCCTCCACGGCTTCCTTGCTTTCCTTCAGCCCCAGGCCGGTCCGCTCCCGGTAGCGCCGGACGGCCTCGATCTTCTCCCCCTGTCGCAGCAGGGCCAGGATCTCCGGGTCGTCCGGGGGGAGGGGAGCCGGTTTGGCCGGGGCGCCGCCCTCCCCGGGCAGCCGGGGCGGCAGGGCGACCGGCTGGCCTGCCGCCAGCGCGTCGTGGATTGTCACGGCTTCCTTGAGGCCCAGGCCGTAGAGCTGCCGGATCCGCTTGATCGCCTCGATCTTCCGGCCCCGCCCGACCAGGTCCGCCACGTCCGGAGGGACCCCGCCGCCGCCCCCCGGGGCCGCGGCAGCCTCCCGGTTCGGGATCGCCTCCGAGACCACGAGGGTGTTGTGGCAGAACTCGCAGGTGACCGTGGGGCCCATCCCGGCCTCCCACTTCAGCGGCCCGCCGCAGGAGGGGCACTGGAGCGTGCGGATCATCGCACCCCGCCCCCCGCTCCGAGCAGGAACCGCAGGGGGACGTCCAGCCGTGCCCGCCACGCCTTCTCGTTGTGCTCGGCCCCGGGGAACTTGCGCGTGACCCAGTTCTTCCCCTCGGTGTAGCCGGCCATTCTCATCACCTCGTCCATCCGCTGCTGGTAGGGTTCGTAAGAGGCGTCCAGGGTGGCGGTGCCGTAGTCGAAGTAGACCCGGTGGGTGCCGGGGTCCGGTAGGTGGGTCTTCAACCACTCGATGACGACGCCGTCGCCGGCGGGCCAGTGGGTGGAGAGGCACCCCGCCGCGCCGAAGACGCCGGGGTACTCGCACAGGGCGTAGACGGAGATGAGCCCGCCCATGCTGGAACCCATAATCAGGGTGTCCGCGGGTCCCGGCCGGGTGCGGTAGTGGCCATCGATGAACGGCTTCAGCTCGGAGACGAGGAACTTGAGGTAGGCGTCCGACGCGAGGTCGTCGGCCGTCGGTCGCGGGATTCCGGTCAACTGCCCGGTGTTGCGGACCGCGGCGGCCTTCTGCGGCATGTACTCCGCGACCCGCCGCGCCGTGTTCCAGACCCCCACCACGATGGCCGGCCGGGCCGCCCCCTCCCGGGCCAGGCGGGCCAACGCCTCGTCCACTCCCCAGGGGACGCCGGTGTAGGAGGTCTTCGGGTCGAAGAGGTTCTGCCCGTCGTGCAGGTAGAGGACGGGGTAACGGTCTGCGCCCTTCGGGTCGTAGCCCGGCGGCAGCCAGACGTCCACGTTGCGCGCCGCGACGAAGGCCGAGGGGAACGCGGCGTAACGAACCAGGCTCCCGCCCCCCGGCGGGGTCGGAAGCGCCGCGGGCTCCGGCGGGCCGGCCGGCGCGAAAGCCGTCAGGACGCCGGAAACCACCAGCACCGTCATCATCTTGAGCATGGCTCCCCAGGCACTGCAACCGAAAGAAACATTCCCGCAAGTGAGTTCGATCATCATTGGCCTCGGTAATCGCGGATTTCGAACCACTAATTGCACTAATCCACACTAATCGGATCAACGAATGACAAAAACTGTATTAGATTGGGGGACCGTCTCAAAGCCGGTCACGTTTCCCTCAATTAGTGTAAATCATCGTTATTAGTGGCCTTCCGTCGGATCATGGTCGCTTCCGCAAGGCCGGGATCGCCACAGGACGGTCTCGTTGCGTTTGAAGGCCGGAATCATGACCCGGCCGAACCAATTCCCTTCAATGGAAGGGAAAACCATCTGCATCACTTCCATGGCCTCCTGGAAACCTTCCCACTCCTCACTGATCTCCAGCCAATCACTCGTGCTCTCCTTTGTTACAAAGCCGAGACAAATTTCATCCGTATTCACCCGGTCGTATTTATAGGCCAGTATTTCCCTGATGTCCGACCATCGGACGGTGGCCAGTACATCCGACCCACGAACGACTTGCAGAAATTCGCGGGTGGATCTCACATGCGGGAGAGGAATTTTTTTCTTTCTCAATCGAAGCGGACCCCTTTGTTCGCCCGGGGGCGCCTCAAAGCTCGCGGCGGCTGCACGGACGTCTCAGGCGGCGGCATCGACCGCGCAGAGCTTCTCGAGGTATGCTTCCAGCTTCTGGAAGCGTACCTCGTAGACCGCGTGCTGGAGGGTCTCGATCAGCTCGTACTCCTCCTTGATGCACAGAAGGATGATGAGGCCCCAGAAGGTCTGCTGCCGGTCGGCCTGGAGGATCTTCATCCGCTCGCGGGTCTCCGGGCTGTCGGGGATCAGGGCGACCTTCTCGATCTCCGCGTGGGTCTCGCGGAGAACGCTGAGCTTCACCTCGAACACCCGGATGAACTTGTCACGGTACTCCTCGTCGTCGGGCCGGTAGTAGACGTGCCGGTACTGGTAGAACTTCATGAAGACCTCTTCGCTCAGTTCGCGGGGCAGCCCCGTCACGGCGGCGATCTCGTCGGGACTGCTCTGCATGAACTTGTCGAAGGTGGAGAGCCCGGCCAGGATGATCCGGTTCCGCTGTTTCTCGGTGAGTTCCGTGACCTGGCGGAGGATGAAGCGGGTGATCAGGACCTCCTTCTTGCTGTTCAGGTCGGCCTCCGTCGGGACGAGGGAGAAGGTCCGCGTCAGCAGCGCGGACAACTGCTCGTAGTGCGCCAGGATCTTCTGCTGGGCGGCGTCGGGGATGGAGCCGCTCATCGTGTACCCTTCCAGTGCGGTCTTCAGACCGGCCAGCTCCCGGCAGATCCGCTCGGCCCCCATCTTCTCCGCCGAGCCCAGGAGGAGCCGAAGCGACGGCTCGACGATCTCGAGCCAGCTGGCGGAGACGGGCTTGCTGATCCGGCTGTTCAGCTTGATCTCCCGGATGAAGTCCTTGAGCGGTTTGACGTAGGCCGACGCGATGTGGTCGTAGAGTTCCATGAGCATCTCTTCTTCCGCCGCGGTCATGGAGGCCGCCCGCGCGCCCGTGCCGACGCCCTCCCCGGCCCCGCCCCCGCTGAAGGCCCGGTCCAGCTCCCCGAGGAAATCGCCCACCGACTCGTCGTTGAACAGGATGTCGATCCCCTCGTCGAAAGCGTCGGAACCCAGTTCGATGCTCTCCAGGGCCTGGAGGGGAGTCGGGGCGGCCTCCGCGGGGGGGGCGGCCGGCTCGGCGGCGATGGTCTCCTCGAAGGCGAACCGGACGTAGTCGAGCAGGGCGTTCCGGTTCTCCCCGGACGGCTTGGCGACATAGAGCCCCACGAGGCCCGCCACCTGGGCGCAGAGGTCCAGGTTGGTCTCGGTGAAGACCTGGTGCTGGGCCCAGGCGTCGGAGAAATACCGCCCCAGGACGTTCATCGCCCCCTTGACGGTGCCGTCGGCCGAGGATTCGGCGAGGCTCCCGCACAGCTGCGAGGCGGCGCGGTACAGGTTGAAGAGCACCGGGCGGGCGGCGATGCGGCCGAGGTACTCGTCGAGCATGGCGAGCCCTTCGTCCACGGTGCTCTTCTCGGACGGCCGGGCGTCGGTGTAGAGGGCGGCCAGGCCCTTGCGGATCATGAAGAAGAGGATCTTGTACAGGTCGTACTTGCTGAGCTGGGTGACCTCCTGGAGGGTGGGGATGTCGGGGTGCTTCTCCAGCGCCTCCCAGACCCGCATGCAGTGGTCGGGGTCCTCGGCCCCCCGGAACCGGAGTGCCACCTCGGCCGCGGGCCGTCGGCAGAATCGGGACTCGGGGAGCAGGATGGCCCCCGACATCTGCCGGACCTCCCCGCGCTGCAGGAGGGCTTCCTTGAGCAGGAGCGGCGTCGGCAGCCCCTCCTGCGGGGGCCGCTCGGGCCGGGCCGCGTCCTCCGCCGGCCGCCGGAAGACGATCAACTCCACGTCGCGGGGCTCGAGGAGGAAGGCCCAGTAGAACACGTTGTCGCGGTCCATGTCCACGGGCGTGATTTCGGCGTGGACCAGGTCGCCTTTTTCAAAGTCCAGGGTCGCATTCAGGCCCCGGGAGTCCTTCACCTGGAAGGTCCCGTCCATCTTCGCGTCGTGGATGTGGAAGAGCATTTCGGGGACGTTCTTCTCCAGGGCCGGCTGGTTCAGGTGGATGTCCGCCACCAGCGACGAGCCGGGCTCGGAGGCCCGGGCCAGGACCTCCTCGGCGAGGACGGCGAGCTTGTGGCGGGGCGACAGGGTCTTGCGGATCTCCCGGCAGAGGAGGATCACCTCCGCGGACTGCGAGGAGGAAAGGGCCTTGAGGAGACTGCCCACCCTGTCCTCGTCGCCCAGGAAGTTGAACGTCATCTTCAGCTTCCGGAGCTCTTTCCGGATGAACTGGGCGGCCGGCTCCACCGCCGCCGGGGAGAGGAGGCTCTGGGAGACCTGCTCGGCGATCTCGTCGCTCCACTCCTTGAAGAGGTGGGTGAAGGCTTTCTCCAGGTTCTTGCCGCTCCCGATGCCCAGGAGGGAGATGGCGATGCGGTGGGCGACTTCCATGGCGCCCTCCGCCGATGACTGGCTGAACTCGTCCAGCTTCAGGCCGAGGCCGCTGACGGCGTGGTCGGTCCCGATGTGCACCAGCGTGGCGATGCACTGCATGTTCAGCGCGTGGGAGGATCGCGGGTTCAGGTGGGGCTCGATCAGGTCGGTCGCCAGCTTGGCGGAGGCGGGGCTCGGCGGGACGAGCCGCCCCAGCAGGGAGATCAGGCCGTGGGCGTGTTGCCAGGCCGAGCCGGGCTTGCACAAACCGAGTTCCTCCAGCAGTTGGGAGTACAGGCTCGACCCGTAGCACTCCAGGATGTTGAACAGCGTTCGGCGGGTTCGCCGGTTGTCCTCCCCGCGCAGCAGCTGCATGAGCCGGGCGGGCTGCCACTCCTCGAACCAGCCGATCAGGCGGCGCACCAGGACGCGGTTGGTCCGGGACGTGATGTAGTCCTCGATCTTGGCGGCGCTGAAGTACTTGTGCTTGGACTGGAACGGGACGCTGTTGGCCAGGTCGTACTTGTTCTTCTCCGCCAGTTCCGTGACGAGGTCCATCATGCGGACGCTGTGGAAAAGGTACTCGTCGTTGAAGAAGGCCACCGCCAGGTCCACGGACTGGAGGAAGTAGTCCTCGAAGCTGAACCGGGTCGGGACCTCGTAGACGGCGTCCTTGTCCGCCTCGTTGGAGATGGCGATCTCCTCGCGGGTGTGGCGGTCCCGGACCTGGTCGACGAAGTTCTGGAAGATGTAGTTGATCTTCGCCGAGTGCTCCGCCACCATCTCGCTGGTCGCCGCGTCGGGAAAGACGTAGCGGCTCTTCGCGGAGAGGAGGTTGTGGGTGACGTTCTTGTAGACGTCCTCGTTGAACCCGTCGGCCTTCACCTCGATCTTGTTCCGGGTGGTGACGGCGAAGAGGGGCATGCGGTCCAGGTCGGCAATGGGCCGCAGGTTCTGCCAGGGCTGGGCGGCAAACTTCGCCTCCAGACCCTGCTGGTAGGGGGTCGGGCAGAGCGCGATCAGGAGCTTCTCGAACTTGGGGAAGAAGTCGTAGATCCTCGCCGGGGGAACGATGCGGAAGAAGAAGATGTCGAAGACCTTGCGCCGGGCCTGCAGGACGATGTCCTCGAAGGCGCCGGTCTTCACCCGCGAAGCCCAGCTCACCACGATGCGGGAGATCGTCTGCACGTCCGTCCGCATCACCTTGGCCAGCGAACTCCCCACCAGGGCCGGCGCCTGATTCCCCGCCAGGAAGGAGAGGAAATCGTTAATGGTCTGTTGCTGGATTTCTTCCATCAAAAAATCACCCCTGTACCCAACATGCCTTTTACGGTTCGAGCGTGCGTCGGTTCGCAAGCCGATTATACCACGCCCCCACCCCATGACAAGGCGAAAGCGGCCGGGGCCGCCCGACCCCGGCCGGCGGTGCGCGGACCGTCGGTAAGGCTTTGGCGTCGACGGGTTCCGAGGTAGAATGGGGCGATTTCGGAAGCGGAGGTGACGCATGGAATGTCTCGACGCGATCCTGACCCGGCGCAGCATCCGGAAATTCCGCGACGAGCCGGTCGGCGACGGGCTGGTCCGGTCCCTGCTGATGGCGGGCATGGCAGCCCCCTCGGCCCGGAACCTTCAGCCGTGGGACTTCATCACGGTCACCCGGAAGGCGACCCTCGAGGCCCTCGCCGGGGTCATCCCCCACGGGAAGATGCTCCCCCAGGCCGCCCTGGGCCTGGTGGTGTGCGGGAACACCGAGCGGTCCATGGACGAGGACAAGCCCCTCTTCTGGGTCATCGACTGTGCCGCCGCCTGCGAGAACGTCCTGCTGGCCGCCCACGCCCACGGTCTCGGCGGGGTGTGGCTGGGGGTCTTCCCGCGCGCCGACCGGATGCAGGGCATTTCGGACCTCTTTCACCTGCCGGGGACCGTCGTCCCCCACAGTGTCCTCGCCATCGGGTACCCCGCGGAGGAGGGGCTGCTGAAGGAGAAGTACGACCCCGCCAGGGTCCATGCCGAAGGGTGGCTCGGGCGGGCGCCGGACCGGGCCCGGAGCGATCCGCGCCAGGGATGAACACGGGAACCACGGATGGACACGGATGGACACGGGAACTCTGTGCGAGGCGCTGAAAATCGATGGATGCGCTCGAGGGCGCTGTCCGTGATGATCCGTGTTCATCCGTGTTCATCCGTGTTCATCCGTGATTTTATCCGTGGCTTCATCCGTGGTTTCATTTTCGCTTCCCCGCCGGTCCGGAAGGCGGGGCGGCGAAGGGAGAAGGACCGGACATGAGCGATGAGGGGAAACTGGCCGACAAGGTCCGCGGGGCGCCGGCGTCCCCCGGTTGCTACCTCTACCGGGACGCCGCGGGGACCGTCGTCTACGTCGGCAAGGCGAAGAACCTCCGGAACCGGGTCCGTACGTACTTCCAGGACAGCCGGCCGGCGGACCCCAAGACCGCCCGGCTCGTCGCGGAGATCCGGGACGTCGAGTACATCGTCACCGCCAGCGAGTACGAGGCCTTCCTCCTGGAGAGCAACCTGGTCCGGGCGCACCGCCCCCGGTTCAACCTCCAGTTGCGGGACGACAAGTCATTCCCCTACCTGCGCCTGACGCTTCCGGAGCCCTTCCCGCGCCTGACCCTGGTCCGGCGCCCCCGGCCCGACGGTTCCCGCTTGTTCGGGCCCTTCCTGTCGGCGTGGCGGGCCCGCAGCCTCCTCGACGTCGTCCGCCGCTGCTTCGGCGTCCGAACCTGCCGGAAAACCATCGACGGGCGCGCCGACCGGCCCTGCTGCATCGACTACCACATCCACCGCTGCCTGGCCCCCTGCGTGGAGCGGCTCTGCACCGCGGACCGCTACCGCCGGAGCGTGGAGGAGGCGGTCCTCTTCCTGGAGGGGAAGGACGAGGAACTGACCGGCCGCCTGGAGTCGGAGATGCACCGGGCGGCCGACGCCCTCGAGTTCGAGACCGCGGCGGTCCTGCGGGACCGGCTGTCTGCGCTGCGTGAGCTCTCGCTTCAGCAGCGGGTGGTGTCCACGGGGTCGGGGGACCTGGACGTCTTCGGCCTGGCCCGGGCCGGGGAGTGCGCCTCGGTCCAGGTCTTTCACGTGAAGGGCGGCAAGGTCTGCGACCGGGGCCAGTACACCTGGGAGGACGAGCCGCCCTCCCCCGACGGCGCCTTCCTGGCGGAGTTCCTGGCCCGCTTCTACGCCCGGCGCGACACGGTCCCCCCCCGCATCCTCCTGCCGGTGGAGGCGGACGACCCGGAGGGGTTGGTGGAGTGGCTGACCCGCCAGCGGGAGGCGCCCGTGTCACTGCGCGTCCCGAAACGGGGCGCCGACCGCCGCCTGGTGGACCTGGCGCTGCGCAACGCCCGCCAGGCCCTCTTCCTGCGCTTTCCCTCGGCCGGCTCCCCCGACGACGGCGTCACGGCCCTCCAGGGCATCCTGGGCCTGGCGCGCCCCCCGCGGGTGGTGGAGGCCTTCGACGTCTCCACCCTGCAGGGGCGCGAGACGGTGGCCTCTTTGGTCAGCGCCCGGGACGGGAAACCCTTCCGGTCCGGCTACCGGCGATTCCGGGTCCGCGCGTCGGACGGGAGCGCGCCTGACGATTTCGCGGCCATGCGGGAGGTGGTGGGGCGGCGCTACGCCCGCCTCCGGGAGGAGGGGAAACCGCTCCCCGACCTCGTCCTGGTGGACGGCGGGGCCGGGCAGGTCTCCGCGGCCGCGGAGGCCCTGGCCGGCCTCGGCCTGGCCGGCGTCCTGCCCCTCTGCGGGCTGGCCAAGCGGGAGGAGGAGATCCACCGGCCCGGCGGCGCCGAGCCCCTGCGGCTCCCCCGCTCCTCGCCCGCCCTCCGGCTCCTGCAACGCCTCCGCGACGAGGCCCACCGCTTCGCCGTCGCCTACCACCGCAAGCGGCGGAAGAAGGCCGCCTTCGTCTCCCCCCTCGATGCCGTCCCCGGCCTCGGCCCCTCCCGGAAACAGCGCCTGGTCAAGGCTTTCGGATCCACGGACGCGGTCCTGGCCGCCGGCGCCGACGCCCTCGCCCGCGAACTCGGCCCCCGCCTCGGCCCGGCCGTCCACCGCGCCCTCCACCTCGAAGACCCCGGAACATCAACCACTAATAACACTAATTCTCACTAATTTCGGCGGCAACGCAGAAAGTGGCGCCGCTTTACAAGGCGTGAGATTAACCAGGAAATTACACTACTCGAAATCCCGTATCTCTAATGTGTGATATTCAAGTCGATCGTGACGGTTTTCCGATGTTGATGGTCCCTCGGGCGGACATGCGAACCCGGGGCCTGACCCCGGAAATTCCCCAACGCCTCGAAACCCACCCCCCGGGTCTCCGAAATCATTAGTGAATATTAGTGTTATTAGTGGTTCATGACCCCCGCCATCCAGGGTGAACCGTGTTCCACCCGGAGATAATATCCCAGCTGTTTTTAGCCTTCAGTGGTGTATAACGGTTTTCGACATCGGGCCAGGAGAGGAAGACATGCTGGAGGAACGGATCAGGGCGGCGCGGGGGGAAAAGGAGGCGGACCTGCTCGTCCGCGGGGCGAAGCTGGTGAACGTCCTGTCGGGGCGCATCCACGAGGCCGACGTCGCCGTGAGCGACGGCCGGGTCGCCGGCTTCGGCGACTACCCCGCGAAGGAGGTGGTGGACGCGGCGGGCCGCTGGGTCTGCCCCGGGCTCATGGACGCCCACGTCCACGTGGAGAGTTCCATGGTCACCGTCCCGGAGTACGCCCGGGCCGTGGTGCCCCGCGGCACCACCACCATCTTCACGGACCCCCACGAGATCGCCAACGTCCTGGGCCTCGAGGGGATCCGCTACATGATCCACGCCAGCGAGGGCCTCCCCCTGGACGTCTACTTCCTCCTCTCCTCCTGTGTCCCCGCCACGGACATGGAGACCTCCGGGGCCCGCCTCACCGCCGGGGACCTGGCGCTGCTCATCGGCCACCCGCGGGTGGTGGGCCTGGCGGAAATGATGAACTTCCCCGGCGTCATCCACCGCTCGCCCGAGGTGCTCTCCAAGCTGGAGACCGCCGGCAGGCTCCCCAAGGACGGCCACGCGCCGGGGCTGCGGGGCCGCGACCTGGCCGCCTACGTGGCCGCCGGGATCGGCTCCGACCACGAGTGCACCGAGCTGGAGGAGGCCGCCGAGAAGCTGGCGGTGGGCCTGCACCTCATGATCCGGGAGGGGTCCTCGGCCCGCAACCTCGAGGCGCTGCTGCCGCTGGTCACGCCGGAGTCGGCCCCCCGCTTCAGCTTCTGCACCGACGACCGGCACCCCTACGATCTCCTCTTCGAGGGCCACATGGACCACCTGGTCCGGACCGCCATCCGGAAGGGGCTGCCTCCCGTGACGGCCGTCCAGCTGGCGTCCATCAACACGGCCCGCTACTTCGGCTTCCGGGACCTCGGGGCCGTGGCCCCCGGATACCGCGCCGACTTCCTCCTCCTGGACGACCTGGAGACCTTCGCGGTGCACTCCGTCTACAAGAACGGGCGGAAGGTGGCCGAGGGGGGGCGCTACCTCGTCGACGGGCCGGGGGCGGCGTCCACGGAAATCCGGGGCACCATGACCGTGGACTGGCCCCGGCTCGACCTGGAGGTGAGGGCCCCGGAAGGGAAGGCGGCCCGGGCGCGGGTGATCGGGGTGGTCCCCGGGCAGATCGTCACGCGGGCGCTCGAGCGCCAGCTCACGGTCGAGAACGGGTTGGCCGTGGCCGACCCCGGGCGCAACCTCCTGAAGATGGCCGTGGTGGAGCGCCACCTGGGGACCGGCAACGTGGGGATCGGCTTCGTGGAGGGGGTGGGCCTGCGGGGCGGCGCCATGGCGTCCAGCGTGGCCCACGACTCCCACAACATCGTGGTGGTGGGGGCCGACGACCACGACATGCTGACGGCGGTGATCGAGGTGGTCCGCCTGCGCGGCGGCCAGGCCGTCGTGGCGAAGGGGAAGGTCCTGGCCAACCAGCCGCTCCCCATCGCCGGGCTGATGTCGGACCGCTCGCTGGAGGTGGTCCTGGAGCGCAGCCGGGCGATCTACGACGCCGCCCGGGGGCTGGGCTGCGTCCTGGAGGACCCCATGATGACCCTCTCCTTCCTGGCCCTGCCGGTGATCCCCGAACTGAAGCTCACCGACCGCGGCCTGGTGGACGTGGGCCTGTTCCGCCCCGTGCCGTTGTTCCTCGACTAAAGGACGAAAGGACCAAAACGACCTAAAGGACCTAAAGGACAGCAGGAATGTCACTTTCCGGGTACCAGGCTTTCAACCGCCGCCCGCTGACACTTCGCCGATATTTCCCCGACAGATGACCGCCGCCCGCTGACACTTAGCCCATCTTCCCCGGTTGATTGACCGCCCTCTTTCGCGGCTCCGTCGCCACTCTCCCGCTCCTTGCCGTGCTCTACGTCGTTTATGTCCTTTTCCCGCCCCTGGCCGTCCTTTGGGTCGTTTTAGTCCTTTTGGTCCCTTCGTCCTTTCCCGTCTCCCCCTTCCCGCTCTTCTGCCTCCCGTGCTACAATCCCCCGACTCTCTCGCGGAGGCCCCCATGATCGACGACCTCGTCAAAGCCCTCAAGCTGGTCCCCCTTCCCGAGGAGGGGGGGCTCTACGCCGAGACGTGGCGCTCCGGCGTCACGATCCCCGCCGCCGACCTGCCGGCGCGCTACGGCGGGCCGCGGCAGGCGGGCACGGCCATCCACTTCCTCCTGACCGCCGAGCCCGGCTGCTTCTCCGCCCTCCACGCCGTGGCCGGCGACGAGATCTTCCACTTCTACCTGGGCGACCCCGTGGAGATGCTCCTGCTGCACCCCGACGGCCGGCACGAGACCATCACGCTAGGACCGGACATCCTCGGCGGGCAGCGGGTCCAGTTCGTGGTCCCCGCCGGTTCCTGGCAGGGCTGCCGGCTCGCCCCCGGCGGGCGCTTCGCCCTGATGGGCACCACGATGGCCCCCGGCTTCGACGTCGCCGACTTCACCCTCGGCCGCCGCGCCGACCTCTGCGCCCGCTACCCCGAAGCCGTCAGTCTGATCAACAGTCTCACCCGGGATTAGGACGTGCTGACTGCAAGCGAGATTCCATAGATAGCGCTGATTCCACGCGAAATCACCAGATCGATGTTTTGAAGAAGCACGTTCTCGGGAACGCCGGCATTCTTGTCTACAGGTAGAATAAAAACAAGATAAGGGCAATACGTTTGAGTGACTGATATTGATGGACTCGCAAAGTCACGGAAACATCGAAAACGGGTTCCGACTTTCGGCTCCCGGTGGTACAATGCGCCTCACGTCCTTACGAACCGCGCGGCGGTTATTCCCGCGGGGACGGCGTGAAAACCCGCGTGACGGAGGCCGGAATGACGACGGAAGACGCCTGCGACTTCACCCCGGAACAGATCGCCGCCCACGGGTTGACGCCCGAAGAGTACGGCCGGATCCTGGAGACCCTCGGCCGCACGCCCACCCTCACCGAGTTGGGGATCTTCTCGGTGATGTGGTCAGAGCACTGCTCCTACAAAAGTTCCCGGGCCCACCTCAAGCGCCTCCCCACCACGGGCGAGCGGGTGGTGCAGGGCCCGGGCGAGAACGCCGGCGTCGTGGACATCGGGGGCGGCGAGGTGGCCGTCTTCAAGATCGAGTCCCACAACCACCCGTCCTTCATCGAGCCGTACCAGGGGGCGGCCACGGGCGTCGGCGGCATCATCCGCGACATCTTCACCATGGGTGCCCGCCCGGTGGCCTGCATGGACTCCCTCCGCTTCGGCTCCATCATGGACCCCCGGACGCGCTACATCCTCGAGGGGGTGGTCTCGGGCATCGCCGGCTACGGCAACTGCATGGGGATCCCCACCGTCGGCGGGGAGACCTGGTTCGACGAGAGCTACGCGGAAAACCCGCTGGTCAACGTGTTCTGCCTCGGCCTCGCCCGGCGGGACGGCATCTTCTACGGCAAGGCCGAGGGCGTGGGCAACCCCGTGATCTACGTCGGCTCGAAGACGGGCCGCGACGGCATCCACGGGGCCACCATGGCCTCCGCCGAGTTTGACGAGAGTTCCCAGGAGAAGCGGCCCACGGTCCAGGTGGGCGACCCCTTCATGGAGAAGCTCCTCCTCGAGGCCTGCCTGGAGGCGTTCAAGACCGGCGCCATCGTGGGGATCCAGGACATGGGGGCCGCCGGGCTCACCTGTTCCACCTGCGAGATGGGCGCCCGGGCCGGGCTCGGCACCCGCATCGAGCTGGACCGCGTCCCCCAGCGCGAGGAGGGGATGTCCTCGTACGAGATCATGCTGTCGGAGTCCCAGGAACGGATGCTGCTCACCGTCGAGAAAGGCCGCGAGGAGGCGGTGCTCTCCGTCTTCCGCAAGTGGGACCTGGACGCGGTGGCCATCGGCGAGGTCACCGACGACGGCCACATGCACGTCCTGCACGGTGGAAAGACGGTGGCCGCCATCCCGAACCGGGCCCTCACCGACGACGCCCCCCTCTACCGCCGCCCCATGCGGCGCCCCGAACGGCTGGACACCCTCAACCGGGCCACGCCGGAGACCGTCTTCCTCCCGGCGAACCTCCTCCGCGTCCTCAAGAACCTCCTGGCCGCCCCCAACCTCTGTTGCAAGCGCTGGGTCTGGGAGCAGTACGACCACATGGTGCGCACCAACACCGTCTTCCAGCCGGGCGGCGACGCGGCGGTCCTGCGGCTCAAGGGCCGTCCCGACGGGCTGGCCATGACCCTGGACGGCAACGGGCGCTACACGTGGCTGGACCCGAGGCGGGGGGCCATGATCGCGGTGGCGGAGGCCTGCCGGAACCTGGTCTGCGCCGGGGCCCGCCCCATCGCCGCCACCAACTGCCTCAACTTCGCCTCCCCCGAAGATCCCGAGACCATGTGGGCCTTCTCGGAGGTGATCGACGGGCTCACCGAGGCCTGCGAGGCCTTCGGGACGCCCATCACGGGCGGGAACGTGAGCCTCTACAACGAGACCCTGGGGCGCCGGATCCTCCCGACCCCGGTGGTGGGGGTCGTGGGGCTGATCCCCGACGTCTCCCGCTGCGTGGACATCGCCTTCAGGGCCCCCGGCCACGCCGTGATCCTCCTGGGGGAAACCCGCGAGGAGATGGGCGGCTCCGAGTACCTGGAGGTGGTGCACGGGAAGAAGTGGGGGCCCGTCCCCGACGTCGATCTGGCCGCGGAGCGGAAGCTCCAGGAGGCGGTGCTGGACATGACCGCCGAGGGGCTGCCGGCCTCCTGCCACGACGTCTCCGACGGCGGGCTCGCCGTCGCCCTCGCCGAGTGCTGCTTCGCCAGCCCCCTGCCCAACGTGGCCTGCGAGGTGACCCTCGAGTCCGAGATCCGGGACGACGCCCTGCTCTTCGGCGAGTCGCAGGGCCGGATCGTCCTGTCGGCCGAGCCCCGCCACGTTCCCCGGATCCTGGAGATCGCCCGCGGCCGGTCGGTCCCCTGCCAGGTCGTGGGGGAGGTGACCACGGGCGAGTTCATCGTCCACGTGAACGGCCACACCGTCCTGGTGGACGAGGTGATGACCCTCCGCGACGCCTGGTGCGGCGGTTTCTCGAGCCGGATCGACTGAAATCCCCACCGGAGGTGGACCGTGGGACGTTTCCCGAGGCCCCTGTTTCCGTGCGTGGCTCTTCTGATGACGCTCTGCGGCGTGCCGGCCCTGGCCGGTGACGTGGAGTTTTCCGCCTCCAGCGCCTTCCTGAGCAACTATGTCTGGCGAGGGCAGCGGCTCTCCGAGGGCTTCGTGGGCCAGGAGAGCGCCACGGTGGGCTACAAGGGCTTCAGTGCCACGTTCTGGTCGAACTACGACTTCGAGGGGACGCGCTGGTCCGAGGTGGACCTGACCCTCGCCTACGCCTGGGAGCTGGGGCCCCTCACCCTGGAAGCCGGCTACAACTACATGGGCTTCTTCGACCAGAGGTCCCAGGAGCTGTACGTCTCCGGCAGCCTCGACACGGTGCTCAACCCCACGCTAGCGGTCTATGTCGATGTCGACGCCGGCAAGGGCGGTTTCCTCCAGGCCGCCGTCAGCCACTCCTTCAAGCTGCCCCGGGACGCCACCTTCGACGTGGGCGCCAACGTCGGGTTCAACCTCGACAACGCTTACATGGGCCTGGACCCCAGCGACGAGAAGTTCGCCGGGCCCTACAACGCCGAACTGCAGGTCGGTTTCACTTTCCCGCTGGGGAAGGGTTTCTCCCTGGTCCCCACGGCGGCCTGCTCCATCCCCCTCGGGGACCGTGCGAAGCACGCCATCGGCGCCGCGAGCGTCAACGGCCACTCCACCACCGTCTACGGCGGCGTCACCCTCAATTGGGAGAAAGAAGGTCCCCGCCAATAGCCACGAAAGGCTCTTCCCCCCGCGAATCGCGCCTACTTTTCCCTCTCCTCCCACTATTCCCATAATTCCCATAATTCCCATAACTCCCATAACTCCCATAACTCCCATAACTCCCACACCTCCTCTCCTTTCCCCGGCGCCTCCGCGCCCTTCTTTCCCGCCCCCTCCCCTCCCGCGCTTCGCGGGGGTTGATGTTACCGCCCGGATGATGCTATGGTGTCGGGGGACCCGCGGCCGGAACCGACGGACGCCGGCCCGCATCCAAAGCCTGAAGGGCGGTTCCCGAAAAGCCGCCCGCAACGGAGATCATCCCGCCATGACGCAACACCGCAACCCCCGCATTCAACGGGCGATCCTGGCCGTTCTTCTCCTGGCCGGCCTCTTCGCCCTGTCCCTCCCCGCCGGTGAGAAAGAGGCCGAGGCCGCCTTCCGGAAGGCCCTCCCCCGGGACGCCGACCTCGTGGCCTTCCTCAAGGCGATGCCGAAGGGGGGGGAACTCCACACTCACCTCGCCGGCGCGGTCTACGCCGAGTTCTGGTTGAAGGCCGCCCTGAAGGCGGGGCTGTACTACGACACCGCCGCCCGCCTCTTCGTGGACGGTCCCGGGAAGAACCGGGTGCCGGCGGCACAGCTCCGCACCGACCGGAAGCTCCTGTCGCAGTGGCTCAACCGCGTCAGCACCCGCGGCCTTGCCGTGGAGGGCATGACCGGCCACGACCACTTTTTCGAGGCCTTCAGCTACGCGTCCCCCGCGGTGCGGGCGGCGTACCCCGTCGAAGACATGCTGGCGGAGGTGATCCGGCGGGCGCGGGAGCAGAACGTGGGCTACCTGGAGGTCATGGCCCCCATTGTCGGCGCGGACGAGGGGGTCGCCCGCTTCCGGCTGCCCACCCCCCTGCCCGAGGACCCCACCGACGCGGACCTCGAGGCCGCCTTCGGGGCGGTTCAACCGGAACTCGACCGGTACGTCTCCGCGGTGAAGCGCTGCCTGGACGCCCGGGACGAGGCCCTGGCCCGGCGGCTGGGGACCCCCTCGCCGACCGGGACGGCCGCCCCCTTCGGCCTGCGCTACATCACGGCCCTTTACCGCCAGTCCCCGCCCGACGAGCTTTTCGCCCCCATCGCCTTCGCCCTGGCGGCGGTCCGCGCCGACCCCCGGGTGGTGGGCGTCAACCTGCTCTCGGCCGAGGACCAGCCCAACTCCGACCAGTACTTCGGGGCCCACATGCGGATCCTGGACTTCCTGTGGAAGCGCCTGGGGCGGCCCGCCGTCACCCTGCACGCGGGGGAGCTGACCCTGGACATCGCCCCGCTGGAGTCCTTGCTGGACCGGATCCGCACGTCCATCGAGACCGGGCACGCCCGGCGGATCGGGCACGGGGTCTCGGTGATGTGGGAGCGCGACCTGCCCGGCTTGCTGCGGAAGATGCGGGACGAGGGGATCTGCGTGGAGATCTGCCTCACCAGCAACCGGGTGATCCTGGGGGTTGCCGGCAAGGCCCACCCCTTCCGGCTCTACCGGGAGGCGAGGGTGCCCCTGTGCCTCAACACCGACGACGAGGGGGTCAGCCGGACCAACCTCACGATGGAGTTCTTCCACGCCGTCCGTGAGCAGGAAGCCACCTACCTCGAACTGAAGGACCTGGCCCGCAACAGCCTCGAGTATTCCTTCCTCCCGGGCGAGAGCCTCTACCTCGGCCGCGACCCGGCCCGCCTCGCCCCGGGATTCGAGGGGGTTCGGTCCGAAGGGTGGCAGCCGACCGCCGCCCTCCGGGAGCGGATGGGCAAGTCGCCCCGCCTGGAGGCCCTCGTGGAACTGGAACGCGCCATCGTCCGCTTCGAGGCCCGCTTCCCCGCGAAACCCGAGTGACGACCGGGGCCGCATCGGACCACAGAACACGCAGAACACGCAGAAAAAAGGACGGATAATCAAGCCACCAAGCAAACTGCGGAGGGCGCGGAGACCGAGGAGTTAACAGAGTAATATTCTGGAAAAAAGAGCAACTCGGCAAGGAAAGGTAACTCTTGGGAAAAACCAATGATGACACCCCCGCAAAAGTCGCATTTTACTCGCGAATCACGCGAATGAACGCGAATCAGAAATCAACAATCAATAGATATTATTCGTGTTATAACTTCGCGTATATTCGTGTTATTCGCGGGAAATCTCCCTTTCGCGACTTTTTGCGGGCTCGTCAAACTTTGCATTTTCCGACCTCCGTACGTTGAGGCTCGGCCGTTTCCGTCAAGGGGCGGGAGGACTGGGTGAACCAGCGGGCGAGGTCCGCGGCGCCGGCCTTGCGGTGGCCCATGACGTGGCGCCGCTTGGCCCGGAAGCGCGGGACCAGCCGCAGGACCTGCCCGAAGGCCGGGATGGAGCGGAACTCCTTGAGGAACACCCCGGCGAGCACGCAGAGGTCCCGGGCCAGGATCCAGGGGGAAAAGCGAAGAAAGGTCGACAACGGCATGTTCTTCATCCGCAGCAGGAAGCGGTTCTTGACCGAGTGCCGGTTGACCGCGGCCGGGTAGCGGCTGCGGCCCCGCGGGAGGACCTTCCGGACGTGCCAGGCCGTCACCTCCGGGGCGTAGAGGCACTTCCACCCCCGCCAGGCGGCCCGCCAGGCCAGGTCGGCGTCCTCGCGGTAGGCGAAGAAGTCCTCGTCCCACACCTCCTTCCCGAACGCCACGTCGTCCAGGCACGCCCGGCGGTAAACGGCGGCGGCGCCCGAGGGCCCGAACACGTACTCCGAACGGCGGTACCGCTCGTCGTCGGGTTGGCCGCTCCCCCGGTCGAAGTGCCGTTGGGACCGGGTCCAGAACATCCCGGCGGAATCGAGGAAACGCAGCGGGGCGAAGGCCTCCTCGACGCCGGCCATCCGGAGCAGCCGGGGCGCCAGGCTCCCGCACTCCGGCCGGGCCTCCAGGGCGGCGTGGGCGGTCTCGAGGAAGTCCGGGGCCAGCCGGACGTCGGGGTTGAGGAAAAGGACGTAGTCGGAGTGCGCCCGGGTGAGGAGCCGGTTGTGCCCGCCGGAGTAGCCCAGGTTCTCCGGGGAGGTCACCAGGACGCTCACCAGGCTCGACAGGTGGCGGATCGTCCGCAGCGTGCGGTCGGAGGAAGCGTTGTCGAGGATCCCGACCCGGAAGTTCCGGAAGGTCTGCTGCCGGAGGCTCTCGAGGCACTGGCCGATCTCGGCCGCCGAGTTCCAGGTGACGATGCTGACGAAAAAGGCGGGTCGCTTGGCCATGGGGGGTCACGCGGGGAGGGCTTGAAGGAACGTCCGCGGCGGGACGCCGCGTAGGAACGTCCGCGACGGGACGCCGCGTAGGAACGTCCGCGACGGGACGTCGCGTAGGAACGGCAGGGGGGGCTGAATGCGGCGGAAGAGGCGGACCTGGTCGCGGCGGGTCGGGGTGAGGCGGTTCCGCAGGGCGTCGGGGAGCTGCTCCTCTCGGTACTCCTCCCTCAGGATCCGTTCCATGGGGGGGAAGTCCCGCCCGGCCAGGATGTCGCTCCCGCCCGTCACGATGTAGACGGGCGGGTGACGGCGGAAGTCCGTCTCGAGGGCAGCGAAGCCGCCGGGGGGCGGGAAGTCGCGCAGCCAGTAGAACCAGACGAAGACCCGGCTGGCGGGGAGCCGCCCGGCGTAGAAGTAGGTGTCGAGATAGTAGTTCCGCCAGAGGTAGATGCGCTCGCCCGGGGCGGTGTGCCGGCGAAGGTAGCGCCCGAGGAGCACCGACTCGTGGTTGGAGCTTTCCACCCGCTCCGGCAGGGAGCGGAGCCGCTCGCGGTTCTCCCGCGCCTGCACGACGACGAGCGGCGCCGTCGCGGCCAGGATCGCCGCCGCCGCGGCCACGGGGAGGGCGGCCCGGAAACGGCCCGGCCCCCTTCGCCCGCCCGGCGGGGCTCCCGGGGCGCTCTCCCGGGAGAAGAAAATCCCGGCGAAGCAGCACAAGCCCGGCAGGAACATGTAGTTGTAGTGATGGAGAAACTTCAGGGGCGAGGCGGCCGCGACGAGGGAAGCGCCCAGCCACACCAGGACCAGGGCGCGGGCGAAGGACGCCTCCCGGTCCGTGGCCCGCCGGAGCCGGGCGGCGGCCAGCGCGGCCCCGCCGAAGCCCAGGGCCAGGAGGAACCACTGCTCCCGGGCGAAGTCCAAGAGGAAGAAGCGCCCGTACGTCACGAAGAGCTTCCAGGCGTCGTGGGAGACGTAGACGGCGTTGTAGCTCACGGTGGCGGCGTACGCGTCGGCCAGGGTCCCGTCCAGCCCCATCGTCACCAGGTAGAACACCGGGACCGCGGCGAAGCCGGCGACGCCCGCCGCGAGGCCCCCGGCGGCCTTCCGCCAGCCGCCGTGCTCCCGACCGCCCCAGGCGGCGAGGAGGGCGAGCGGCACGAAGGTGAACAGGGCCACGTACTTGATCATGCAGGCCGCCCCGAAGAGCAGCCCGACGAGGAAGAGCCGGACCGGTCGCCCGAAGGGGCCGGGACGACGCAGCAGGACCAGCAGGGCCGCCAGTTGGAGCAGGACCAAAAACAGCTCCGTCTGGAGGGCGTTGGCCCAGTAGAAGCCGGTGAAGACGGCGAAGAGCCAGGCGGCGGCCACCCCGCCCGCCGCCGAGAAGAGCCGCCGGGCCAGGAGAAAAACCAGGAGGGTGTTGCCCGCGGCCAGGAAGAGGGCGCACCAGCGGATCGCGCGGACGGAGGGGTCGGCCCGGAGGACCCACCCGTAGAGGTGGTACAGGAGCGGGGGCTTGTGGTCCCAGATGTCGGTGTAGAGCCGCTGGCCCTGGGCCATGGCGTCGGCAGTGACCAGATAGATCACCTCATCGATGTCCGTGAAGGCTTCCCGCAGGTAGCCCGACCGGCAGAGGGGGAACGTGGCCAGCACCGCCAGGAGGCCCGCCAGGACGCCCCAGCGGCGCCACCCCTGCCGGGAGGCGTCCGCCCCTTGCCCGGGGCGCCCTCCCTCCCCCGGCGTACCGGTGGGGGGGCGGCGTCGGATCAGGGCGGCGAGAAGGCTTCCCATGCGCCCTCAGTGCGTGTCCAGGGGGAGGTTCAGCCGCGTGGCCGTCAGGGCCTTGCCGGTGGAAGGGTCGGCCTCCACGAGGAGGGCGTTGAGGCGGAGGCCGTTCTTCTCGGGCTCGAACTTGACGGGGAGCTGGGTGAGAAAGCGGCGCACGGAGGGGGCGGGCTGCATGCCGATGACGGAGTCGTGGCCGCCGGTCATCCCGGCGTCGGTGACGGCGGCGGTCCCGCCGGCCTGGATCCTCTCGTCCGCGGTCTGCACGTGGGTGTGGGTTCCGAACACCACCGTGACGCGCCCGTCCAGGTAACGGGCGAGGGCCATCTTCTCCGAGGTCGCCTCGGCGTGGAAGTCCACCACGATAACGGGGGTCTGCTCGCGGAGGCGCTCCAGGGCGGCGTCGGCGGCGCGGAAGGGGCAGTCCAGGGCCGACATGAACACGCGCCCCTCCAGGTTGAGGACCCCCACCCGGACCCCGCCGGTGGTGGGGAAGACCGAAAAGCCCCGGCCGGGGACGCCCGGCGGGTAGTTGAGGGGGCGCAGGACGCGTTCCGACCGCTCCAGGATGGGGGTGGACTCCTTCCGGTCCCAGATGTGGTTGCCCGTGGTCAGGGCGTCGACCCCCAGCTGCAGCAGGTCGTTGAGCACCTCGGCGGTGAGCCCGAACCCCCCCGCGGCGTTCTCGGCGTTGCCCACGACGAAGTCGATCCCGTGCCGGCGCCGCAGCTCCGGAAGGAGTTCGCGGAGCACCCGCCGCCCCGGCCGCCCGATGATGTCGCCGATGCAAAGGATCTTCATGCTGCCTTCTTTCTCCCTCAAACTCCCACCCCTCGGGGTCGCTGTCGGTATCGGTATCGCAATTGGTATCGGTATCGGTATCGGTATCGCAATCGCAATCGCTGTCGCTGTCGCAATCGCCGCCCCCCCCGATTCGGACAGGTTTCCCGGGGCCCGCCCAGTGTATACCAATTCCGCCCGAGAAAAAACCGTTCTCGTGCGCCCGTTGGAAACGGGCGGCACGGCGGTCTTGCCCGGGAGGGCCGGTTCTGGTATGCTCGCCCCTCACGGGAGGTGACCCATGACGGCGACGATCCTCGACGGCGCGAAAACGGCGGACGGCATCCTGGACCAGGTGAAGGCGGAGGTGGAGGCCCTCCGGGGGCGGGCCGGCACGGCGCCCACCCTGGCCACGGTCCTGGTGGGCGACGACCCCGCCTCCCACGTCTACGTCAAGCGCAAGATCGACGCCTGCGGGCGGATCGGCATGGGGTCCCGGCACGTGCCCCTGCCGGCCGACGCCTCGGCCGCTGCAGTCCGGGAGGTGCTGACGGGGCTCAACGACGACCCCGCAGTTCACGGGATCCTGCTGCAGCTGCCCCTGCCGAAGGGGCTCCCGTCGGAGGAACTCCTGGAACTGATCCGCCCCGAAAAGGACGTGGACGGCTTCCACCCCTACAACCTCGGGCGACTCCTGGCCGGACGCCCTGATCTCGTCCCCTGCACCCCCGCCGGCGTCATGGCGCTGCTGGACGCCTACCAGGTCCCCCTGGAGGGAAAGACCGCCGTGGTGGTGGGCCGCAGCGTCATCGTGGGCAAGCCCGTGGCCCAGCTGCTCCTGGCCCGCAACGCCACGGTGGTCAGCACCCACTCGAAGACCGCCGACCTCCCGGGCGTCTGCCGCCAGGCGGACGTCCTGGTGGCCGCCGTGGGCCGGGCCGGGCTGATCACCGCGGACTACGTCAGGGAAGGGGCCGTGGTGGTGGACGTGGGGATCAACAGCGTCGAGGACGAGGCGGAGATCGTGCGGATCGCCGGCGAAAACTCGCCCCAGCACCGCACGCTGCTCAAGAAGGGACGCGCCCTTGCCGGCGACGTGGAGTGGCGCACGGTCGTGGAGCGCGCCGGGGCCGTCTCCCCGGTCCCGGGCGGCGTCGGGCCGCTCACCATCGCGCTGCTCATGCAAAACACCCTCCGGGCCTGCCGTCGCGCCCTCGGGGTGGACTGACATGCGCCGGCTCGCCACCCTCGCCCCCTGGTTCGCCGCCGCCTTCCTGGCGGCCGCCCCGCCCCCTCCCGGCCTGCAGACCGTCAAGGTGGGCAAGGGCCCCAACTTCGTGCGCCTCGCCCCGGACGGGAAGAGCGCCGTGGTCACGGACTTCGCCTCCGACGAGCTGTCCGTCCTCGCCCTGGACCCCCTGCGCGAGACCGCGCGGGTGAAGATCGGATTCGGACCGCTCGGGCTGGTCTTCTCCCCGGACGGGAAGCTCCTCTACGTCTCCAACATGAATGCCGGGCTGGTGAAGGTGGTGGAGTACCCCGCCCTCGAGCTGAAGGACACCCTCAAGGTCGGCAACCTGCCCACCGAGATGGCCCTGACGCCGGACGGCTACCGGGTCCTGGTGGCCAACTACGGCCGAGGGAAGTTCGGGCGCCTCGACGCGGTGGACCTGGAGACGCGGCGCATCGCCGCCACCGCGAAGGTGGGCGTCAAGCCCCTGGCGGTGGCGGTCCACCCCTCCGGCGAGACGGCCTGGGTGGCCAACAGCGCGGAGAACACCCTGTCGGTGGTCAACCTCGAGACCTTCAAGGGCACCCAGACCCTGCCCGTCGGCGACGGGCCCGACGGCCTGGCCCTGAACGGGAACGGCCGGAAGCTCTTCATCGCCCACTCCCGGTCCAACGACGTGTGGGTCTACGACGTCCGCCGGAAGCAGGTCCTGGAGAAGCGGCCGCTGCCCGGGGGGCCGTTCCGGGTCGCGCTCTCGCCCGACGAGCGGCTCCTGGCCGTGGCCTGCTACCGGGCCGGGGTGGTGGCGTTCCTCTCCGTCGACGCGGCGCTGACGGGGAGCCTACCGGCGGTGAGCGTCCCCAAGGGCCCCGTGGACGTGGCGTTCACGCCGGACGGCAAACGCCTGCTGGTGGTGTGTGAAAAGGCGGACTGCGTGGTCTCCCTCCCCGTCCCCGCCCTCCCCCCCGCCAGCCCAACAGAATAACAACCACGAACCACACGAACGACACGAACAGGGCCGGCACCCCGGCTCCTGGATATCAATTCAAGTCTCCCGTTATCTGCACTCGTTCGTGTGGTTCGTGTGGTTCGTGTGGTTCGTGGTTTTTTTCCGCGCGCGACCGCTTAGGCAACCTGACCACGTATCGTTGAAAAGGCCTTACGCAAAGGCGCCACGTCGCCAAGCCCCGCAAAGCGAATCTACTGAATTGCAAGGAGATCCTTTGCGAGGCTTTGCGTCTCTGTGTCTTTGTGTGAGGCGGAATCGGCTCTTTGTTCCGTCCGTGTATTTCGTGTATTTCGTGGTGGAAATCACTCCCGGGGGATGATGATGACGGGTTTCTCCTCGGGCTTGGGCTCGCACAGGGCGTAGACCCGCTCGAAGAAGCTCTCGTCCACCAGGCGGAAATACGTGTAGTCCCTGAGCGAGATCTCCGCCATGAGCTTGTGGGTCGTCCGCCAGACGATGCTCCTGCTCCGGGTGTCGTCGCAGAAGTACTGCATCTGCGACGCCGACGCCCCCACGGCGCTGGTGACGACGGGACGCCAGGCGTCGAAGCGGTTGCCCGGGCAGCGGACCTCCATCCATACCACGTGGCGCGAGACGGGCTCCAGTTTGACTTTCAGCGTGAGGGAGCCCAGTTGGCCCTGGTACAGGCCGAACTCACGACCGCGGAAATTGTCCGTGCCGGCGGATTGCAGGTAGCGGACGGTCCCGTCCAGCGGGGTCCCCAGCTTGACGTCCCGCAGGAAGCGGCGGAAGTCGGAGTCGGGCATGCCGGCCCGGCAGACCCCCCCGAGAAGAAGTCCCGCCAGCAGGGCCATGATGGCCCGGACGGCCCGGCCATGCCCGTTGCGCCTCGTCGAGAAGGCAGGGGCCCGTCCCCGTTTTTTCGCGGTCATCACTTGCCTCCCTTCACGGGGTAGCCCACGGTCTGGGTCAGGACCACCTTCTGGTCGGGACCCAGTTTCAGGGCCGCCCCCAGGGCCTCCTTGTCGAACCATCCCCGCACCACGGTGGCCAGGCCCTCGGCGGCGCAGTAGAAGTAGACGTTCTGCGAGACGAAGGCGGCGTCCATGGCGGCGTAGGTTTCGGCCCGCGCCCGGTCGACGGGCCCCCGGGGGGATTTCACCCGGCTCAGGTCCGCCACGAAGACCAGGTTCACGGGCGCGTCCTTGACGAAGGGCTGCCCGCCCGTGCGCTCCCGCAAGTCCTCCGCCACCACCAGCACCAGGTCGCCGGCCTTGTGGTCATAGCGGTACACGCCCTTGGCCAGGGCGACATAAACGTCGATCTCCTGGCAGTTCATGGCGGTGGGGTTGGTGCGCTTCCCGGTGTCGGGGCGGTTGACGCCGGTGGCCGCCCAGAGCAGTTCGGCCAGGACGCCGTCCGGCAGGGGCTCGGGGCTGAACTCCCGCTGGCTCCGGCGCATCTCCAGGATCTTCAGTACGGGCTTGGACGCCACCTGGGGCCGGGGCAGTTTCCACACGGTTTCCGAACCCACGGCGGGCTTCGTTTCCTGGGCCAGGCCCGATCCCCCCCACAAGCTCACGAAGACCGCAACGGTCATCCGGACGAGAACACCTTGCCATCCCACGCTGCACCTCCGAAAAGAAGATCGGGGGCGATTCTACTCCGAAAATCCCTGCGGATCAACCCTTCCGCCCCTTCCCTCCCGCGCCTCTCCGGAGCGAGGATGACCCTGGGATTTCGACACCGGCCGGCGGGCGGGCGTCGGAGATCCCGCCGCGAAGGCCGCCGAAGCGCCGGTGGGGGTGGCCTGGGGAGTGCGGCGCGAAGGTCTGACGGAGCGCCGCTTTTTGACAAACCCCAGGAGCAAGGCGCGCAGGCCGCCGGAGCGCCGTCGGAAGGGGGCCGCCTCACCATCGCGGGGGACGTCAGGTCGCCGGACGGACGCACCGCTCCCGGAGCGCGGGGTCTTCGCCTGCCGGCACTCTCCCCGCGCCGCTCCGGAAGCCTGCGCGACGCGGTCAAAGCGGCGGCGAAACGATTCCCGGGCCTCCGCCTCGCCCGACAGGATCTCCACGACCAGGTAGAACCGTTCCAGGAGGCGGCCGTCCACGCCCGGCCGTTTTCGCTCTCCCGGCCGGCGCTCGTCGCCACCGCGCAGGCGATCTCCAGGATCCGGGCCTGTTCACCGACCCCGCTAACCAAGAATTCATTTGTTTCACATCGGCGCCTCAATCTCCGGCGCGATACTCCGCCCTTACTTTTGCGCAGGAGGTACCGATGAGACATCTGAAGTTGTTGTTGATCCTGGTGCTGGGCCTCGCCGCCGCGCCCCTGGCGGCCCAGGAGACCGGCGCGGCCCCGGGCATGGAGGAGCGCATCCGGCAGCTGGAGGCCCAGATCAAGGCCCAGCAGGAGGCCCTCGAGGCCCTCAAGCAGGAGATGGAAGCCGGCCGGGAGGAGATGGTCACCAAGACGGAGCTGGCCGAGAAGGACACCGAGAACAAGAAGATGGCCATGGACGTGGTGGACAAGGCCCTCTCCAAGGAAATGAAGAAGACCAACCTGGCCGGGGTCAAGTTCGGCGGGGACGTCCGGCTCCGCTACGAGGGGACGAGTTTTGACGACACCACCATCGACCGAAACCGCTTCCGCTTTCGGCTTCGCGTGAACGTCCAGAAGACCATCGGCTACGGTTTGACCGGCTACTTCCAGTTCGCCTCGGGCAACACGACCCTCTCGAGCGGCGCGGACCTGGGCGGGGAAGCCACGTCCACCAACCAGACCATGGGGGCGAGCTGGGAACGCAAGGGCGCCTGGATCGACCAGGCGTACCTTACCTGGACCCCGGACCTCCCCGGCCACTTCTTCACCTTCGGGGGCGGCAAGTTCAAGAACGTCTTCGTCCAGACCGCGGGCACCCCGCTGGTCTACGACACCGACGTCAACCCCGAGGGTTTCTACCAGACTTTCACGAAGACCTTCGGCGGCGTGACGCCCTTCTTCACCATGGGCCAGCTCTTCATCAAGGAAAACGCCGCCGGGCCGGACGCCTACATGCTCGCGTACCAGGGCGGGGTCACCGTCCCCGTCGGGCCGGCGACGGCGACGGTGTCGTCGAACTACTACCACTACATCCGTTACGCCACCAACTTCAAGTACGCCAACGGCAACACGGTGATCCGCCCCGCCGGCTTCAACAACGACGTTCTGGCCGCCGGCAAGTTCGACTCCCTCGGCGTCATGGCGAAGGTCAACGCCAAGCCCCGCGGCATCCCCGTCGAGGCCAACTTCGAATATTACAAGAACCTCAACGACATGAACCACACCGGTGTGAACGCCGACCAGGACACCGCCTGGCAGGTGGGCGTCCTGGTGGGTCAGAACAAGAAGGCCAGGGACTGGTCCGTCTACTACACCTACCGCCGGATCGAGGCGGACGCCCTCGTGGGCGCCTTCACCGACAGCGACTTCGGCCACAACAACCGGAAGGGTTCCGCCGTCATCGCCAAGTACAGCATCTTCGAGAACCTGACCCTCGGGGCCCAGCTCTTCTTCACGGACCCCGTCACCGGGACGGCGCCCGGCTTCCGGCGGCTGCTCCTGGACCTGGAGTTCAAATTCTGATAGGGAACGGCGAAACGCCGTTCCCTATTCACGCAATCTTCACGCGGGATTTAACCCTTCCTCATTTTCGGTTCATAAGATGCAACTGGGGGCTCGCACCGCGCGCCCCCTGTCCTCTCGAGAACCCGGCCGCCCCCGAGCGCGGGCGGCGGGACGCAACGACGGCAAGGAGGATCCATGTGCCACAAGCTTAGCCTTCTGACTCTGTTCACGGCCCTTTTCCTGGCGGCCGGGGGCGCCTTCGCCCCCGCCCAGCAGCAGGAGCTGATCGGCGCCGGGGCCACCTTCCCGGAACCCCTGTACGCAAAGATGTTCGACGTCTACCTCAACCAGAGCGGCGTCCGGATCAACTACCAGGGCATCGGCTCCGGCGGCGGCATCCAGCAGCTGCTGCAGAAGACCGTGGACTTCGCCGGGTCCGACGCCTACGTCAAGGACGCCCAGATGGCCTCCTTCGGCGGGTCGGTGCTCCACGTCCCCACCTGCCTCGGCGCGGTGGTGGTCACCTACAACCTCCCCGGCAGCCCCTTTCTGAACCTGACCCCGGACGTGATCGCCGACATCTTCCTGGGCCGGATCACGACGTGGAACGACGGCCGGATCGCGGCCCTCAACCCGTCCATCAAGCTTCCCGCCGCCACCATCTCGGTGGTTCACCGCTCCGACGGCAGCGGCACCAGCTTCGTCTTCACCGACTACCTCTCCAAGGTCAGCCCGGAGTGGAAACTGCGCGTCGGGTCCGGGACCGCCGTCAAGTGGCCCTGCGGCATCGGCGGCAAGGGCAACCCCGGCGTGGCCCAGCTGGTGAAGCAGACCGCCGGCGGGGTCGGTTACGTCGAGCTGGCCTACGCCGAGAAGAACAAGATGCCCTATGCCCTTATCCGGAACCGGGGCGGCGTGTTCGTCAAGCCCTCCATCGCCTCGGTGACCGCCGCGGCCGTCACCGAGATCCCCGCCGACACCCGGGCGACCATCACCGACACCCTGGCGAAGGACGGCTATCCCATCTCGGCCTTTACCTGGATCCTGGTCTACCCCGAGCAGAACTACGGCGGCCGCCCCATGGCCAAGGTGAAGGCCATGGTGAAGCTCCTGTGGTGGATGACCCACGAGGGGCAGATGTACTGCAAGGACCTCCTCTACGCCCCGCTGCCGAAGGCGGTGGTGGCCAAGGCGGAAGCCATCATCCGGTCCATCCGGTTCGACGGCAAGCCCCTGATGAAGTGAGACCGTCGTCCCGGTTCGCCGGCGGGGCCTTCCCCCCGGCGCTCCGGGCGGTCGGCGTGACGCGGCGAACCGCGTCGGGGAATGACCATGCGGCTTCGTGACCGAGTGTCGATGCGAATCAAGGAAACCCTTTTTCAGGGCGGCCTGGGCCTGTCGGTGACCCTGCTCGTCCTCATCCTCGTCGCCATGTGCGTCACCCTCTACCTCGGGGCCTCACCGGCGCTGAAGTACTTCGGGTGGAGTTTCGTGGCGGGGACCGAGTGGAACCCCTCCCCGCCCTCCGACATCTACGCCGACTTCCCGTTTTCCGGTTACCCCCCCTTCGTCGCCACGTGGCTCACCGCCAAGGCGGCCAAGGGGGTCTTCGGGGTCGCCCCCTTCCTCGTCGGGACGCTGCTGACGTCCTTCCTGGCCCTCGCCCTCTCCCTCCCGTTCTCGCTGGCCCTGGCGGTGTTCCTGGGCGAGTACCGGCGCACCGGGAAAATCGCCGACGTCACGAAGAGCTTCGTGGACCTCATCGCCGCCATCCCGTCGGTCATCTACGGTCTCTGGGGCCTCATGGTCCTGGTGCCCCTCGTGCAGACGGTCGGCAAGTCCATCGACCCCACCGTCCAGTTCGGGACGAACGTCCTGGCCGCCTCGCTGGTCCTGGCGGTGATGATCATCCCCAACACGGCGTCCATCGCCCGGGAAGTGATCGAGATGGTCCCCTCGGACTTGAAGGAGGCCGCCTACTCCCTGGGCGCGACCCGCTACGAGGTCATCCGTCACGTCGTCATCCCCCACGCGCGGTCCGGCATCTTCGCCGGGATCCTGCTCTCCCTGGGGCGGGCCCTGGGGGAGACCATGGCGGTCACCATGGTGATCGGGAACCTCTGTGAGATCCCCAAAGGCCTCTTCTCCCCCGCCAACACCATGGCCAGCGTCATCGCCAACGAACTGGCGGAGTCCACGTCCCGCATGCACACCGCGGCCCTGGTGGGCGTCGGGCTGGTGCTTTTCGTCGTGACGGCCCTCATCAACACCGTCGGCACGGTCATCATCAAGAAATCGAGCGTGAGGGTGTGACATGAGAGACCGCAAACTCCGCTTACGGCAGGCAAAGAACCGGACCTTCCAGGTCGTGGTCCACTTCCTCTCCTTCCTGGCCCTGGCCCCGCTGCTCCTGATCCTGTGGCACATCGTGTCCCGCGGGGTCCGCTACATCGACTGGGGCTTCCTCACCCGCATCCCCACGCCGCCCAACGAATGGGGCGACGGCATCGCCAACGCCCTGGTCGGGTCCCTGGTCATGGTCTCCATGGCCGCGGCCGTGGCGGTCCCCCTCGGGGTCTCGGCGGGGGTGTGCCTGGCGCAGGCCCGCCCGTCGCGCTTCGTCGACCTGGCCCGGCTGGCGGTGGACGTGCTCCAGGGGATGCCCTCGGTGGTCATCGGGATCCTCCTCAACCTCTGGGTGGTCCAGGCCATGGGTCGCTTCTCCGCCCTCGCCGGGGGCCTGGCCCTGGGCGTGATGATGCTCCCGCTGGTGGTGCGGGGCACCGAGGAGGTCCTCAAGCTGGTCCCGTCCCACCTGCTGGAGGCGTCCTACGCCCTGGGGGTCCCCCGGTACCGGACGGTCCTGAAGGTGTTGATCCCCTGCGGGCTCCCCGGGATCCTGTCCGCGGTGCTCATGGGCGTGTCCCGGGTGGCGGGCGAGACCGCCCCGCTGCTGTTCACGGCCTTCGGGAACCCCCTGATGGAAACGGACCCCCTCAAGCCCATGGACGCCCTTCCGAAGCTTATCTACAAAAGCGCCTGCAGCCCCTGGCCCGACGACCAGGCGGTGGCGTGGGGCGCCTCGGTGGTGCTCATTTTCGTCGTGCTGTCCACGAACATCCTCTCCCGGCTGGTGATCAAGAAATGGAGTATCCGATTCTGAGAACCGAGGCGATCAACGCCTGGTACGGGGACAACCAGGTCCTCCGGGACGTGACCCTTCACGTCTACGAGAAGCGCCTGACGGCCATCATGGGCCCGTCCGGGTGCGGAAAGAGCACCCTGATCCGCTGCCTCAACCGCATGCACGAGCTGACGCCCCACGCCCGGGTCGAAAACAGGGTCTACCTGCGGGAGCAGGAGCTGTACACCCTGGAGCCGAACCGGGTGCGCCGGATGATCGGGATGGTCTTCCAGCGCCCGAACCCTTTCCCCACCCTGAGCATTTACGACAACGTGCTGGCGGGGTACCGGCTGAACGGGCTCCGGCTCAAGCGCTCCGACGCGGACGTGCTGGTGGAGGAGTCCCTGCGCAACGCGGCCCTGTGGGACGAGGTGAAAACCCAGCTCCACCGGAAGGGGACCTTCCTCTCGGGCGGCCAGCAGCAGCGCCTGTGCATCGCCCGGGCCCTGGCCATGAAGCCCGAGGTCCTCCTCCTGGACGAGCCCACCTCGGCCCTGGACCCGAAGGCCACGGCCTCCATCGAGGCCCTGATGGAGGGTCTGAAGAAGACCGTCACCATCTGCCTGGTCACCCACAACATCGCCCAGGCCAGCCGGGTCTCGGATTACACGGCCTTCATGTACCTGGGCGACCTGGTGGAGTTCGGGAGCACCGAGACCCTCTTCACCGTGCCCAAGGACAAGCGCACGGAGGAATATCTCATGGGGAAGTTCGGCTAGGGGCCCCGCGCGGGGCGCCGGGACGGACGGACCGGATCGGAGGACAGCCAATGTTGGGAGAACGCATCTTGCACCTGAAGGAACGGGTCATCCGGATGGCGACCCTCGCGGAAGCCATGATCGAGCACTCCGTCCGGGGGCTGAAGGAGCGGCAGACGGACATCCTGCGACAGGTGATCGATGTCGAGGAGCCCCAGCTCAACGCCCTCGAGATGGAGGTGGAGGAACTCTGCACCCGGATCATCGCCCTGTACGAGCCCAAGGCCCGGGACCTGCGGCAGATCCTTGCCGCCGTCCGGATGTCCATCGACCTGGAGCGGATCGGCGACCACGCCGTGAACATCGCCCAGAGTTCGCTCTTCCTCGTGGAGCGCCCCGAGGTGAAGCCCCTCGAGGACACCCCCCGCATGGCCGACCTGAGCATCGCCATGATGCGGGACAGCGTGGACGCCTTCATCCGGGGGGACGCGGAGCTCGCCCGGGACGTCCTCGGCCGGGACGACGCGGTGGACGCCCTCTGCGCGAAGATCGTCCGGGACCTCCTCCCCCTCATGGCCACGGACGCCGCGGTCATCGAGCGGGCCATGAAGCTGGTCCGCGTGGTGCAGAACCTGGAGCGCATCGCCGACCTCTCCACCAACATCTGCGAACAGGTGATCTACCTGGAGGAAGGGCACAACGTGAAACACCACCATGTCGACGACGGCCCGGCGACGGAGGGCCCGGGCGGGAGGGTGTCGTGAAACCGCGCATCGCCATCGTGGAGGACGACCCCGACCTCCTCCGCCTCATCAAGGAGACCCTCATGAAGGCCGGGTACTCCGTCATGGCCTTCTCCGACGGGAAGTCCTTCCACACCGCCCTCGAGAAGCTGCTGCCGGACCTGGTGGTGCTTGACCTCATGCTGCCGGACGCGGACGGCCTGGACATCTGCCGGAAGATCCGGGGCAACGCGGAGACCGCCGACATCGCCATCCTGATCCTCACCGCCCGGGGGGGCGAGGCCGACCGGGTCCTCGGTCTGGAACTGGGGGCCGACGACTATGTCACGAAACCCTTCTCCCTCCGGGAACTGACGGCCCGGGTCAAGGCGATCCTGCGGCGGAGCATCCAGAAGGACCCCCACGAAAGCCTCATCTGCATCGGCGACGTGATCCGGGTGAACCCCGAGACCTACGAGGTCTTCGTCCACGAGGCCAAGGTCGAGCTGACCTCCACCGAGTTCCGGATCCTGTGCATCCTCGGGGAGCGCAAGGGGCGGGTCTACACCCGGGAGACCCTCCTGGACCGCCTGTGGGGCAAGGACAAGATCGTCATGGACCGGACCGTGGACGTCCACGTCAAGAACCTTCGCGAGAAACTCGGGGAGGCCGGGGCCTTCATCCGCTGCATCCGCGGGGTGGGGTACAAGATCGAAGAATGAGACGCATCCCTTTTTTCATCAAGATCTGGTCGGCTTTCACGGGCGTGCTGGCCCTCTTCGGCGCCCTGGTCGCCGTCACCACCGTCCGCTCCGCCCGGGAGTTCAACCGGCAGGAAGTGGCGGGCCAGCTCCTCCTGGCCGCCCTGGCGCTGGGGGACGACCTGGATCTCACCCTGGCCCATGAGGGGGAGGAACAGTTGAACCGCCGGGTGGTGAACCTGGGTGGCCGGCTGGGTCTGCGGATCACCGTCGTCGCCCCGGACGTGGCCGGCCGGGTGATCGCCGACTCCGCCCACGACCCGCGGCTCATGGAAGGCCACGCCCAGCGCATGGAGATTTCCCGGGCCCTGGAGACCGGTTACGGGCAGTCCGCCCGCTACAGCGAGACCACCCAGGTGGACCGCCTCTACGTGGCCATCCCCTGGCCGAACCGGGAGAACGCCCGCTTCGTCCTGCGGACCAGCCGGGAGCTGGCCGGCATGGACGCCCTGGCCGCCCCCTTCCTGGGGTCCTTCCTGGCCGCCTGCGGGGCCGCCCTGCTCCTCGCCCTCGGGATCTCCTTCCTGATCACCTGCCGCATGACCCGGCCCATGGGGGACCTCGCCCAGGCGGCGCGCCGCCTCTCCGCCGGGGATTTCACCGCCCGGGTCCACCAGCGGCAGGCCGGGGAGTTCCACGAGCTGGCCGGGGCCTTCAACGCCATGGCCGAGAAGGTCCAGCGCCTGTTCGGGGAACTCGGGCGGCGGGACGAGGAGTGGAGCGTCGTCCTGTCGGCCATCCGCGAGGCCCTCGTCGTGATCGACCGCGACTTCACCGTCGTGCGGGCCAACAAGGCCTTCTGCGCCCTGGCGGGAACGGCCGACGTCGCCGGGAAACCTTACTGGTCGGTGATCCGGGCGCCCCGCTTCGGCGGGCTGCTGGAAGCCGCCGGCACGTCGGCGGCCCCGGTGACCGAGGTGCTCGCCCTGCACGACCGGGAGTTCCTGTGCAGCCTCTCGCCCCTCTCCGACGGGAACCGGACCGCCGTGCTCCTGTTCGACATCACCGAATTCCGGCGGCTCGAGGCCGTCAAGCGCGACCTGGTGGTGAACTTCTCCCACGAGTTCAAGACACCGCTGGCGTCCATCCAGGGCTACGCGGAGATGATGGCGTCGGAGGACCCCCCCAACCGGGAGCACGCCGCCATCATTCGCCGGAATGCGGAGCGGCTCGCCCGGATCACCGACGACCTGCTCCTGCTGGCGGACCTGGAGCGCCGCGACCGTTCCCTGAACCTCGAGCCCGTGGAACTGGGCGAGCTGCTGTCGCATGTGGAGGAGCAGTTCCGCCCCCTGCTGGCCGGGAAGGGGCTCACCCTGACCCGGGACCTCGCCGAGGGCTTCCCTCCGCTCCAGGCCGATCCGTTCCTCCTGGAGCAGGTGTTCACCAACCTGGTTTCCAACGCGGTCCGGCACACCGCGCAGGGCGGGATCACCGTCCGGGCCCGCCGGGTGGCGCGCCGGGCCGTGATCGAGGTCTCCGACACCGGGGAGGGGATCCCGGAGGCGCACCTGGACCGCATCTTCGAGCGTTTCTACGTGGTGGACAAGTCCCGCTCGCGACGCCGGGACGGCACCGGCCTGGGCTTGTCCATCGTCCGGAACATCGTGTTGCGGCACGGCGGGGAGATCAGCGTCGCCAGCCGGCTGGGCGAGGGGACCACCTTCACCGTCTGCCTGCCGCTGCCGGAAACGGGGGACCAAACCGATGGGCGCGAATGAAGTGCAAATGGCGAAAAAGAGGGCCCGGGGCGGATTCCTGACCCTGCTCCTGCTGGGTGTGGGCCTCTCCGCCGCCGCCGGGATCCTTCTCATCGACTACAGTACGCGCCGCCTGCCGGGCGGCGCACCTGACCCGAACGACCCCGTGCGCCTTCCGGCAGAAAGCGCCCAAAGTACGCGCCGCCTGCCGGGCGGCGCACCCGACCCGAACGACCCCGGACACATTCCGGCAGAAAGCGCCCAAAGTACGCGCCGCCTGCCGGGCGGCGCACCCGACCCGAGCGACCCCGCGCGCCTTCCAGCAGAAAGCGCCCAAAGTACGCACCGCCTGCCGGGCGGCGCGATGGACCAGGCTGACCCCGCGCGCCTTCCGGCAGAAGGCGCGTACGGGGACCTGGTGAACGCGCTCGACCGGTCCGTGTTCGTCCTGGAAAGGTTCAACCGGGACCTGGCCGCCGCCCGGGACCCCAAGGCCATGTCCGACGCCATGGACCGGCTGGCCGCGGACTGGGCTGCCGTCCGCGACGCGATGACGGCGGCCGCCGCCCGGCACCCGGAGCTGTCGAAGCTGCCGGAGCCCCCCGAGGCGCTCCGCCCCGTCATGGAACGCGTCGATCACGCGGGGAAGGGCTTCCTCGCCGCCCAGATCCGCCTGGCAGACTACATCCGGGACCACCCGGAGGCCGTGGACGTCATCATGGCCGCCTTCGAGCGCCTCACCGCCGTCAAGGAGAACGCCGCCCCCCCGCCCGCCCACTGAGCGCCGCTTTTTGACATACCCCAGGAGCAAGGCGCGCAGGCCGCCGGAGCGCCGTCGGAAGGGGGCCGCATCGCAAGCGCGGGGACAGCAAGGTCGCCGGACGGGCGCACCGCTCCCGGAGCGCCGGGCCTCCTCCTCCCGGCACGATTCCCGCGCCGCTCCGGAAGCCTGCGCGGCGCGGTCAAAGCGGCGCTCCGTCAGACCTGCGCGCCGCACTCCCCAGGGCGTAGTCTAGCCGGCGCTCTTCAGACCTGCGCGCCGCACTCCCCAGGGCGTAGTCTAGCCGGCGCTCCGTCAGACCTGCGCGCCGTACGGGATTGGCCCCCCTCACAACGACGTTCCGGCCCTTGCACAAATCGGCGTCCGAACGCCGCAGGCGTGTAATACTTGTGGTGAGGGCGGCGGGACGGCCGTCCAGTCGACCAGAAACCTCGTTTCGCAACAAATGTGTTGCGAATCTGTTTCTAAAGAGCCCGGCGGGCCATCACCGTTCGCCCCGCGGTCGACCGGCCCCGCCCCCGTAGGGGGCGAACATTTGTAGTAATAGAGGTTATTGATTATTTCCCCCCGCGCGCCGCCGGGGATAAACCGTGCCGCGGGCAACATCCCGGCCGGCGGCGCGCGGGGGAGGAGAATCTTTGTAACTGCCTTTTCTACAAACATTTCACCCCTGACGGGGTGAAGACGCAGAGGGGACGATCCCCCAGGGCGAGGACGCGGCGGGCACAATCCCGGCGGCGTGGGGACCCGGCGGCCACGATCCCCGCGGCATGTGGACGCGGCGTACACGATCCCCCCGGGTCGAGGGCGCGAAACGCCACGATCCACAACGGCCAAAAGGACGGCGAGCGCCAGCAGAATCAGGACCACCACCTGCGATCAAGGGCCAGGACACCCATTCCCCCCGCGTGCCGCCGGGCCCCCACCCCGTCAGGGATTCAATCTGAATGGACCGATAGGGAGTACGTCGCGCAGGCCGCCGGAGCGCCGGTGGGGGTGACCTGGGGAGTGCGGCGCGAAGGTCTGACGGAGCGCCGCTTTTTGACTAACCCCAGGAACAAGGCGCGCAAGCCGCCGGAGCGCCGTCGGAAGCGGCGGGGTACAGTGCCAGGTTCTGTCTAACCCCAATAAAATCATGGGGAGATAGCTGCCAGAAGTGCAAGTAATGAATAATCAAGAGGACATAACGATTGGTCCGCGCCGGGCAGCGGTAGGGCGACTTGGCGGCGAGGAAGGAACGACTTCCGAAGCGAGGCATTGCATCGGTCACCCGGATGCGGTATCCTTCGACCCCGGATTCCGGAAGGAGACGTCCCCCATGGACCCGACCGCCGCCCTGACCCTCGCGCTCTCCCCGCACGGGGGGCTTTTCCTGGCCCCGGCGGAAGCGGAGGAGCAGGCCCTTCCGACCGCTTTGGCCGAGAGGCTCGGCGCCCTTCCACCCGGGGACGGGGGCGGCCTCCTGCTTCACCTCGGCGTGGCGGAGACGGCATCCGAACTGCCGGCCCTCCCCCGGTTCTGGCGCGACCTCGGGCGCTCCTTCGCCCTGCGGCTCCGGGCGGTGCCGGACCTGGAGTCCCTCCGGGAACGCGTCGAGGTCGCCCCGCCCCGGGAGGAGTGGGAGGACCTCGCCGCCGCGGCCCCGCCCATGCCGGGGGGGGAATACCTGGCCCCGCCCGTGCTCGCCGCGCTCTGGGGCGGGATGCAGGAGGCCTTCCGCCGCGCGGTGGCCGCCTACCCCGGGACCGTGGCCGACTGGTTCCACGCGTCCAACCCCTTGTGGCGGATGGTGGGGCGGATCTGTTTCCACCTGGCGGAAAACCGGAACCGCCCGGACCGCCCCTTCGCCTTCCTGGCCACCTACACGTCCCGCCTGTCGGAGGGGGCCCGGCTTCAGCACCTGCCCCTGGAGCGGGCGCTCCGGGAGTACGCCGACGACCGGGAGGCCCTGCGGGGGCTGCTGACCCCCATCCACGAGGCGGCCCGGAACAGCGTGTTCCTGCGCGCCCTGGCCGACTCCGGGGAGATCTTCCACCCCCTCTCCTGGACGGTGGACGAGGCGTACCGCTTCCTCCAGGACGTCCCCTGCTTCGAGGAGGGAGGGGTCGTGGTGCGCCTGCCCGACTGGTGGAACCCCCGCCGCCCGCCGCGCCCCCAGGTGCGCCTGACCCTGGGGGATCGGCCGCCCGTCTCGGTGGGACTGGGTGCGCTGCTGGACTTCCGGGTGGAGCTGACCCTGGACGGCGAACCCCTCTCGGAGGAAGAGTGGCGAGGGATCCTGGCCGCGGCCGACCGGCTGGTGAGAATCCGGGGGAAGTGGGTGGAGGTGGACCGGGAAAAGCTGTCGGAGGTGCTGGAGCACTGGGAGCGGGTGGGGAAAAGGGCCGGCGAGGACGGCCTCTCCTTCATCGAGGGGATGCGCCTGCTGGCCGGCGCCGGCCTGGAGGGCGGCGAGACCCTGCCCCCCGAGGAGCGCTCCGCCTGGTCGGTGGTGGCGGCGGGGCGCTGGGTCGCCGGGCTCCTGGACGGGGGGTCCGCGGCGGCGGGGCTGTCCGCCGACCCCGGGGACGCTCTCAAGGCCGAACTCCGCCCCTACCAGCGGAAGGGCGTGCAGTGGCTCCGCCTGCTCCACCGCCTTCGGCTTGGCGCCTGCCTGGCCGACGACATGGGCCTGGGCAAGACCATGCAGGTCCTGGCCCTCCTCCTGCTGCTCCAGGCGGAGGCCCCCGGCCACGTGACCCTCCTGGTCGCGCCCGCCTCCCTGCTGGCCAACTGGCGCTCGGAGGCGGAGCGCTTCGCCCCCGGGCTGCGGCTGCTCACCGCCCACGCCTCGGCGACGCCCCCCGAGGACCTGGCCGCCTTTTCCCCGGAGGCCGTCCGGGGGTACGACCTGGTGATCACCTCGTACGCCTCCCTTTTCCGGCTTCCCTGGGTCGCGGAGACGGAGTGGTCCCTGGTGGTGCTGGACGAGGCCCAGGCCGTCAAGAACCCCGGCGCCCGCCAGACCCGGTCCGCCAAGGCCCTGCGCGCGGGCGCCCGCCTGGCCCTGACCGGGACCCCGGTGGAAAACCGTCTCACCGACCTCTGGTCCCTCTTCGACTTCCTCAACCCGGGGCTGCTGGGCTCGTCCCGGGAGTTCGGCCGCTTCGCCAAGGCCCTGGGGGAGGGCGGCCCCGACGGTTTCGCTCCCCTGCGGCGGCTGACCCGCCCTTACATCCTGCGGCGGATGAAGACGGACCGCTCGGTGATCGCCGACCTTCCCGACAAGACGGAGGTGGTCTCCTGGTGCGCCCTCTCCCCGCGGCAGGCGGCCCTCTACCAGCAGGCGGTGGAGGAGCTGGAGCGCCTGCTCCAAACCCTGGACGGCATCCGGCGGCGCGGCGTCATCCTGTCCTTCCTGATGCGATTCAAGCAGATCTGCAACCACCCCGCCCACTGGCTGGGGAGCGGGGAGTTTCCCCCCGACGAGAGCGGGAAGTTCGACCGGCTGGGGGAGATCGCGGAAACCGTGGCCTCCCGGCGGGAGAAGGCCCTGGTCTTCACCCAGTTCCGGGAGATGACGGACCCCCTCGAGCGGTTCCTGGCGGGGGTTTTCGGCCGTCCCGGCCTGGTGTTGCACGGGGGGACCCCCGTCCGCCGGCGGAAAGAGCTGGTGGACACCTTCCAGCGCGACGACGGGCCGCCGTTTTTCGTCCTCTCGATGAAGGCCGGCGGGACGGGCCTGAACCTGACGGAGGCCGGCCACGTGATCCACTTCGACCGCTGGTGGAACCCGGCGGTGGAGAACCAGGCCACCGACCGCGCGTTCCGGATCGGTCAGCACCGGAACGTCCTGGTCCACAAGTTCGTCTGCCGGGGGACGGTGGAGGAGAAGATCCACGAACTCATCGAGGGCAAGAAGGCGATTTCCCGCGACGTGGTGGACGGGGGCGGCGAGGCGGTGCTCACCGAACTGGACAACCGCGAACTGCTGCGGGTGGTGGCGCTGGACCTCCGGTCGGCCCTGGGCGACGCCTGAGGGTTGCTCGTCGCCGCCCGGGCTCGACGCGATAACGGAAGGAGAACCCATGCGAAGACGCAGACGCTACGACGACGACCGGTACGGTTTTCCGCCGTACGTGCCGGTGGCGGAACGGCGGAGGAAGGCCGAGCGGGAGGCGGCCGCCCGGCGGAAGAAGGGCGAGGACCTCTCCCCGGTGACCGTCCGGGGCCGCACCCTGGCAGACACCTTCTGGGGAAAGGCCTGGTGCGCCAACCTGGAGCGCTACGGGGACTACGCCAACCGACTCCCCCGCGGGCGCACCTACGTGCGGAACGGCACGGTCCTCGACCTCAAGGTGGAGACGGGCCGGGTGAAGGCGCTGGTGATGGGCACCCACCTCTACCGGGTGGAGGTGGACATCGCCCCCCTCGCGAAGGGGCGCTGGGAAGCGCTGGTGGCGGAGTGCGCCGGGAAGATCGGCTCGGCCCTCGAGTTGCTCCAGGGGAAGCTCTCCGACGCCGTGATGGCCGTCATCACCCGGGAGGGGACGGGTCTGTTCCCCACGCCCCGGGAGATCCGCTTCACCTGCTCCTGCCCCGACTACGCCTCCCTGTGCAAGCACGTGGCCGCCGCCCTCTACGGGGTGGGCGCCCGGCTCGACCACGCCCCCGAGCTGCTCTTCCGCCTGAGGGGGGTGGACCCCGGCGAGATGGCGGGCCGTGCCGGCGTGGACGCCATCCTGAAGGGCACCGCGCCGAAAGCGGACAGCCGCCTGGACGAAACCGACCTTTCCGGCCTCTTCGGCATCGAGCTGGACGACCTTCCCGCACCGCCGGCCGCGCCCCGCGGGAAGGGGAAGCCCGCCGCGGCCCCGACACCCGCCCCGACGGACGCACCGGCCGTCGGGACGCCGGCCCGCCCGCGGGGACGCCCGCGGCGAAGCGTGGCGGCCCCGGCGCCCGCCCCGGAATCGGTCCCCGCCCCCCGGCCGGCCCGCCCGCGGGGACGTCCCCGCCGCGGCGAGGCGGCCCCGGCGCCCCCGCCCACCATCACCGCCCGCGAACTCACGGGGCAGGGGGTCCCCCACCCCCGCATCCAGCAGTGGCTCGCCGCGGGGGTCCTCCGGCGCACCGACCGCCGCGGCGTCTACGAGACCACCCCCCGCCTGGCGCCGGCCCTGGCGGCCTACCGGAAGGCCGGAAGGCGGTGAGGTTTCCCGCCGGCGGAAGGGGGAACGTTGCGGCGTTCCCGCCCGGGGCGACACGGCTTCCTCTCCCGCCACCGGGTTCGTCCGTGCTTCAGTGATTTGATCTGTTGGCGGCCGCCCCGGCTCAGAAGCGGACCAGCAGCTTGAAGAAGAGGAAGCAGGCGGCGCCGACGACGGCGGAGAAGGGGATCGTCAGGATCCAGGACCAGACGATGCGCATGGCGACGCCCCACTTGATGCCGGAGAGCTTGGTGGTGGCGCCCACGCCCACGATGGCGCCCGCGATGGTGTGGGTGGTGGACACGGGGATCCCCGTGACGGTGGCCAGGAAGAGGGTGAAGGCCCCGGCGGTCTCGGCGCAGAAACCCCCAATGGGCTTGAGTTTGGTCATCTTCATGCCCATGGTCTTGACGATGCGCCACCCCCCCAGGGCCGTACCGATGGCCATGGCGGCGTTGCAGGAGAGGACGATCCAGGCCGTTTGGCTGCTTCCGAGGGAGAGGCTCGTGTGGGCGGTGAAGGCGCCGGTGGCCACGAAGAGGGCCACGATGATCCCCATGGTCTTCTGGGCGTCGTTGCCGCCGTGCCCGAGGGAGTAGAGGGCGGCGGAGACCAGCTGCCCCTTCCGGAAGAAGCGGTCCACGGCCTGGGGGCGCTGCTTGTGCACGATCCAGATGACGGCGACCATGAAGGCGAAGGCCACCACGAAGCCGATCAGCGGGGCGATGGGGATGAAGAGCATGGCGGAGCCCAGCTTGTCCCAGTGGATGACGCCCCAGCCGCCGTAGGCGACGCCGGACCCGGCGAGGCCGCCGATGAGGGCGTGGGAGGAGCTGGTGGGGAGCCCCCACCACCAGGTGAGCAGGTCCCAGACGATGGCGCCGAGCAGGCCGCTGAGCACCACGAAGACGAAGGCGGGCTTCCCCTGCTCGATGATGACGATCTTGGAGATGGTGTCGGCCACCTTTGGGGCGAAGATGAACATGGCGGCGAAGTTGAAGAAGGCCGCCCACAAGACCGCGAAACGCGGGGAGAGGACCCGGGTGGAGACGATGGTGGCGATGGAGTTGGCCGCGTCGTGGAACCCGTTGATGACGTCGAAGGCCAGGGCGGTCAGGACGGTGGCGAGGACCACCCACCACAGGGTTTCCAGGGGCATGTCAGCTCGCCTCGATCACGACGCCTTCGATGATGTTGGCCACGTCCTCGCAGCTGTCGGTGGCGCGTTCCAACATCTCGAAGATCTCCTTCCACTTGACCACCATCACCGGCGACTGCTCCTCCTTCAGCAGGCGGACCAGGGCCGTGCGCATGGCCACGTCGCCGTCGTTCTCGTACTGGTGGACCTGGATGCAGATGTCGATGATCCCCTTGGCCTGCGCCACGTTCCGCAGGCCTCGGACGGCCTTGCACAGCTCGGTGCACGCCTTCACCAGGATCTCGGCGAGGTCCCGGGCCTCGGAACGGATCGAGGTCAGCTCGTACATCACCAGGCGCGCCGCGGCGCCGTCGATGTCGTCGGTGATGTCGTCCAGCCGCTTGATGAGGGCGTGGATCTCGTGCCGGTCGATGGGGGTGATGAAGGTCTTGTGGAGGGCCTCGATGCACTTGTGGGTGATGTTGTCCGCCTGGTGCTCGAGGGCCTTGATCCGCGAGACCTTGGACTCCATCTCGGGCCCGTTGGAGGTGATTTCCAGGAAGATCTTGCTGGCCTCCAGCGTGGTGTCGACGTGCTGCTCGAAGTAGTCGAAGAAGCTGACTTCCCGTGGCAAAAGTTTCTTGAACATGGCGTGTGCTCCATTCTTAACGCGAAGCAAACAGATTCTTCATTTTATTCCTCGCCCGGGGGAAAAGGCAAGCGGCATTTCCTCGAATCTTCCGGGCGGACAACCCGCCCGGCCCGCATCCGGATCAGGGCACGGCCGTCCCCGCGGGCCGCGTGCCACCCGCCGCCGGGTGAATCCGTCCCCCGCCGAGATCATCAATGGTATTTGGTCTGTCGTCGAAACGGTTTATAATAGTCGGGAGTTCTTCGGACCCGGCACGACGCGACGGTGAACCGCCATTCCCAAGGGAGACCGCCATGGATATTCTGGAAACGTTCAACCCCCTCTCGGACCGGATGTTCCGGATCCTGGACGACGAGGGCCGGATCGCCTCGACCGACGCGGACCCCGGCCTTCCACCCGAGGCCCGGGCGGCGGCGCTGGAGAAGATGCTCTTCGTCCGCACCGCCGACCAGATGGCCGTGTCCTACCAGCGCCAGGGCCGGATGTACACCTACCCGCCCAACCTCGGCCAGGAAGCCATCGGGGTGGGCGTCGGCCTGGTGATGCGGGACATCGACTGGCTCTGCCCCGCCTACCGCGAGCTGGGCGCCTGGCTGGCCAAGGGCGCCACGATGAAGGACATCTTCCTCTACTTCAGCGGCAGCGAGGACGGCTGCCGGCTGGAGGGCGCCCCCAACATGCTCCCCTTCTCGGTCCCCATCTCGTCCCAGAACCTCCACGCCGCGGGGATCGGCTACGCCCTCAAGTACCAGGGGAAACCCGGCGTGGTCTTCGTCTTTTTCGGGGACGGGGGCACCTCCGAGGGCGACTTCCACGAGGCCCTCAACTTCGCCGGGGTGTGGAAGGCCCCCGTGGTCTTCGTCTGCCAGAACAACCAGTACGCCATCTCCTGCCCGCGGTCGAAGCAGACGGCCTCGAAGACCCTCGCCATCAAGGCCCTCGCCTATGGCATCGCCGGCATCCAGGTGGACGGCAACGACCTCCTCGCCGTGCACGCCGCGGCCCTGGCCGCCCGGGAGCACGCCGAGGCGGGGAAGGGGCCGGTCCTCATCGAGGCGCTGACCTACCGGCGGGGCGCCCACACCACCTCCGACGACCCCTCCCGCTACCGGACCCCGGAGGAGGAGGCCCTGTGGGAACCGAAGGACCCCATCCGGCGCCTGCGCCTCCACGTGGAGTCCCTGGGCATGTGGGACGCGGGCCGGGAAGCCCGCGCCGTGGAGCAGTTCAAGCGGGAGATCGACGCCCGCTTCACGGAGGTGGAGAACCAGCCGCCCTACGCCCTGGAGGACGTCTTCCGCTTCCATTACGCCGTCATGCCGGACGAGCTGAAGCGCCAGATGATCGAAACCCGCAAGTTCCTCAACTGGAAGGAGTCGCGACAATGAGCGTGAAAGTGATGACCCTGGTCCAGGCCGTGACCTCGGCCCTGGACGTGAAACTGGCGGAGGACCCGTCCGTGGTGATCTACGGCGAGGACGCCGGCAAGGAAGGCGGCGTGTTCCGGGCCACCGAGGGCCTCCAGCTCAAGTACGGCGAGGCCCGCGTCTTCGACAGCCCCCTGGCGGAGTCGGGCATCGTGGGCACCGCCGTGGGCATGGCGGCCGCCGGCCTTCGCCCCGTGGTGGAAATCCAGTTCTGCGGCTTCGTCTACCCCGCCTTCAACCAGATCGTCTGCCACGTGGCCCGCATGCGCAACCGCACCCGGGGGCGCTACCCCATGCGCCTGGTCATCCGCTATCCCTACGGCGGCGCCATCCGGGCCCTGGAGCAGCACTCGGAGAGCAACGAGGCCTACTTCGCCCACACGCCCGGCCTGAAGGTGGTCGTCCCCTCGACGCCTTACGACGCCAAGGGGTTGCTCATCGCCGCCATCGAGGACGACGACCCCGTCATCTTCCTGGAGCCCAAGCGCATCTACCGGGCCGTCAAGCAGGAGGTCCCCGAGGGGCGCTACACCCTCCCCATCGGCAAGGCCAAGGTCCTGTCCGAGGGGAAGGACCTCACCGTGGTGACCTACGGCGCCAACGTCCGGGAGTGCCAGCGGGCCCTGGCGCTGGCGAAGGAGGCCGGGATCTCCGCGGAACTCGTGGACCTGCGCACCGTCTTCCCCCTGGACCGGGAGACCGTGGCGGCCTCCGTCCGCAAGACGGGCCGGCTCCTGTCGGTGACCGAGGGCCCCGTGACCTGCGGGGTGGGCGCCGAGCTGTCCGCCCTGGCCTGCGAGGAGGCCTTCTACCACCTGGAAGCCCCCCCGGCGAGGCTCGCGGGCTTCGACACGGCGCCGCCCTACGCGCGGGGCGAGCACTTCTACTTTCACGGTCCCGACCGGATCTTCTACGAAATGAAAAAGGTCATGGAGAGCTGACATGCGATACATCTTCAAGTTCCCGGACATCGGCGAGGGGATCCACGAGGGGAAGATCCTCCAGTGGTACGTGGAGAAGGGGCAGTCCATCCAGTCCGGCGACCCCGTGGTCCAGATGGAGACGGACAAGGTGGTGGCCGACATCCCCTCGCCGAAGACGGGGGTGATCTCGGCCCGGTTCGGGAAGGTGGGCGAGATCATCCACGTGGAGGACCCCCTGGTGGAGATCGACCTCCCGGGCGTGGAGGGCGAGGAGGCCCAGGCCGTCGCCCACGAGCCACCGCCCCCGCGCACCACGGTGGCGGAGCCCGGCTACGGCGTGGTGGGGACCATTGAGGTGGCCGGCGACAACGCCTACCTGCCGGTCTCCGACGAGGGCGTCGGGGCCCCGGAACCGGAGGAAGCGCCCGCGCGGCCCGCCCGCAAGGTCACGGCCACCCCCACCGCCCGCGCCATGGCCCGGGAACTCGGGGTGGACCTCGGCCGGGTTGCCGGGACGGGCCCCGGCGGGCGGGTCCTCAAGGAGGACGTCCAGGCCCACCACCGCGACCTCGGGGCCTCCAGGCGCCCCGCCCCCGCGGCGGCCGCCGCGCCTGAGGCGCCGCGCGTGGAGGCGGAACCGCTGTCCCAGATCCGTAAGGCCATCGCCCGCAACATGAGCCTCTCCAAGCACAACGCCGCCCACATGACCCTCCTGGACGAGGTGGAGGTGGACGAGCTGGTGGCGCTGCGGGAGCGCTTGAAGGCCGAGGCGCTCTCGCGGGGCGTGAAACTGACATACATGGCCTTCATCCTCAGGGCGGTGACGGAGGCCCTCAAACGGCACCGGTCCTTCAACGCGGAACTGGACCTGGAGGGCGGCCGGGTGGTGTACAAGAAGTACTACAATCTGGGGGTCGCCGTGGATGCCGAGGAGGGACTGGTGGTGCCCGTGATCCGCGACACCGACAGGCTGTCGATCACGGAGCTGGCACTCCGGGTGGCCGAGGTCGGGGAGAAGGCCCGGCAGCGCAAGCTCACCCTCGACGACTTCCGGGACGGGACCTTCACCGTCACCAACTTCGGGGCGTTGGGGGGATGGCTCGGCGTGCCCGTCATCAACTACCCCCAGGCGGCCATCCTGGGCGTGGGGCGGCTGGAACAAAAGGCGCGGGTCCGCGGCGGGGCGGTCGTCCCTGGCTGGGTGCTGCCCCTCTCCCTCTCGGTGGACCACCGGCTCATCGACGGCGGGGAGGCGGTCCGCTTCCTGGTGGACGTGATGGCGACCCTGCGCGAGCCGGTCCGGCTGCTGCTGGCGTAACCGTACGCGCTGCCTGCCGGGCGGCGCACGGCGCACGGGGGGAACGAGTCGAACCAGCGCCTTCCGGCAGAAGGCGCCTACGGAGGAACCATGGATTACGACATCATCATCATCGGATCGGGCCCCGCCGGGTACATCGCCGCCGTCCGGGCCGGGCAGCTCGGGATGCGGGCCGCCCTGGTGGAGAAAGGCGAGATCGGGGGGATGTGCATGCACTGGGGGTGCGTCGCCGTCAAGGCCATGATGGAGAGCGCCCGCTACTTCGTCCGACTGCGGGTGGCGGAGCGCTTCGGCATCCGCGGCGTGCGGCCCGAGGCCTGCGTCTTCGACTGGTCGGCCGCCGCCGCCCGCGCCGCCAACATCGGTCAGCGCCTGTCCTCCGGCGTCCGGGCAACCCTGGACAAACACAAGGTGGACGTCCTCCGCGGCGAGGCGGCCCTCGTGACGCCGCAGTCCGTCCGAGTGGACAACCGGATCGTCACCGCCGGGACCCTGGTGGTGGCCACCGGCTCCCGCCCCGAGCGCCGACCGCTCCCCGTGCCCGAGGAGATGGTCCTCGAGATCGACGCCCTCTGGCGACTGGAGGCGCTCCCCACCCGGCTGGCGGTCGCGGGGGAAGGCCCCAACGCCCTGGAGATCGCCCAGATCCTCCGGATGGTGGGCAAGGATGTCACCCTGCTCGTCCCGGGGCCTACCGCCCTGCCCTTCTTCGACCCCTTCTTCGCGCAATATGCCGCCCGCCTGCTGGAACAGCACGGCATCCGGGTCGTCAACGAGGCCCGGGTGGAAGGCGTCGCGGAGGGGGGGCTACGGGTCAGCGGCACGGTGGTGCCGGCGGACCGGCTGGTCAACGCCCACTTCCGGAAGGCCGTCCTGCCGCCCTGCGAATTCCCCCTGGACACCCGGGACGGTTTCCTCGTCACCGACGACGCCTACCGCACCAGCCAGCCCACGGTCTACGCCGTGGGCGACGTGAACGGCCGGCGGATGCTGGCCCACGCCGCCTCGGCCCAGGGTCTGCACGCCGTGGGCCGGATCGCCGGGGTCCGTGAGGACGCGAAGGAGAACCAGGTGCCCCTGTGCGTCTACACCTCCCCCGAGATGGCCCAGGTGGGGCAGGACGAGCCGAGGCTCCAGCTGGCCGGCGTCGACTACCGGGTGGACGAGTTCCCGCTGACCGCCAACGCCAAGGCCTTGGCCGAGGGCAACGCCGAGGGGGTGATCCGGCTCCTGTCGAGCCGGCTCTACGGGGAGGTCCTGGGGGTCCAGATCGTCGCCCCCCACGCCACGGACCTGATCTCCGAGGCGGCGGCCATCCTGGCCATGGAGGGGACCCTCTACGACATGGTGCGCATCGTCCACGCGCATCCCACGGTCTCGGAGGTCTTCATGGACGTGGGCTTCGCCGCCCTCGACCGCGCCGTGCGGGAATAAAAAGTACGCGCCGCCTGCCTTGTACGCGCCGCCTGCCGGGCGGCGCACGGGAAGCCCGACGAAAAGCGCGCCTTCCGGCAGAAGGCGCGTACAGTACGCACCGCCTGCCGGGCGGCGCACGGAGAACCCAACGAAAGGGGCGCCTTCCGGCAGAAGGCGCGTACGACGGAGAACACCTCGTGGAAAAACCCGCCATCGAGCACCTGATGTGCTCCCGGGTCCGGGAGGCCGCCGAACGGGCCGCGGAAGCCTGCATCCTCGAGATCAACGCCGCCGGCCACGACTTTCGCCGCGACCCCGACGCCCTCTTCGGTTGGCGGGAGGAAACGACCGGCCGCAGGCTTTCCGTCACCTGTGCCCTCGGCGTATCCGTGCAAACCGCCGAAGAGATGTTCCGGCCCCCGGACCCCGACGTGGAGGCGTTCATCGCCTTGGCCGAAGCCGGAACCGACCGGGAGGCCACCCTCCTCAACCGCCTCGAGGGGGACGTCGCCAACGGCGGTTTTCTCCAGCTTTACGAGAACCAGGGTCTTGGCGTCATCCGGGAAGGGATCGGCCTGCTCGGGCGCCTCGGGGCCCGGTCCACCAGCCGCCTCTTCCGGGAGGCCCTGGAGCTTTTTGAAAACCGCGAGGGGACCCTGAAGGGATACGAGGACCTCCGGAAGGAACTCCACCGCCTCGACCGCCGCTTCAACCGCCTGAAGGAGAACCTCCCCGTCCTCTTCCTCCGGATGCGCCGGCCGATGGGGACGTGAGTTCGGGGTTTTCGCCTCCGCCGAAAAAGCGCCAGGCCCCGCGAACCGTCGCGAAGACACCCCGGTGGCTTCGCCAGGGCCCGCCCCGTCGTGGGGTCGTCAGTCGATCCGCACGCGGCGGCGGCGGGGCCCGAGGGGGATGAAGTCGTCCTTCTCCCGCTCGGCGATGATCCGGAGCGCCAGGTTCACCAGGATGCGTTCCTTGTCCGGGTCCCGGGGGCGGACGTGCCGGTAGCGGCCCAGGCCCATCGCCTGGCGGAGAAGAAGGTCCGCTACCGGGGACGTTTCTTCGAAGGTGCGTTTACGGATTCTCATCGGCGGCCTCCGCGGCGGCCTCCAGGCGGGCCAGTTCGTCCCGGACGTCGTTCTCCGGCCGCCCGGCCTTTACCCGAAGGTACTCCCAGTCCAGTTCCTTCCCGTACCGCCGGAGCAGAACCAGCAACATCTCCCGGTCCACGGCCGATTTCCAGTGCACCCAGGCGTTCAGCCGGTCGATCAGGAGGTCCTCCAGGCCGATGACGCAGAGGCTCAACCCCTCCCCGAGGTCGACTTCCTCCCGCGGGGCGTCCTCCCCGGCCATGTCGGCCGCGGGGCACTCCACGGCGACGTTCCACTCCTCCTGGACCCAGTAACGGCCTTCCCGGCGGAAGCCCAGGTCGTCCAGCACCTCGTCGAACGCGGTGGAACAGGGGTAGGCCAGATCGATGTCGGCCGTGAAGTAAACCTCGCGGGTGTAATAGGCGAGGGCACACCCCCCGATCAGCACGGGCGGCGCCTCACCCCGCTCCCGGAGTTCACGGGTGATCAGGGCCACCACCAGGAGCTGCCGCCGAAGCGGGGAAGCCGTCTGCTTGATCTTCAGAATCCGATCTTCCATGCGAGGCTCCGGAGGGAAAATTCAGGAGGAGCATACCCCCGGACCGCGAGGGAAGTCAAAGGCTTTCGCGCCCGTCGGGCCTTTGACCCGGGCTTTCCTCGACACCAAGCCGCCCCGGACGAACGTCGAACCGGACCCGGAAGCGGTCCGGGCGTGGATCGGCCGGTTGTCCTCGGACGAGAAGGACGGCTGCCTGGCCGGGGTCTTCGAGGGGAAGGGGGCGATTCTGTCCCTGGAAATGCAGCACCTTTTCCATCGGGAGCGACTCGGTCACGAGGCAGCGCGGAAGGTCGGGTTTGGAGGGCCCACCGGAGGAGGTTAGCCTGCGCGCCGACCCGGTGGCGGGGTGAGGCCGCGCAGGGTGGCGATCCCCGGCCCCGGGGACATCGACGCCGAGGTTCCGATTCCGAAGAAGGATTGCCAGGACGTCGAGGAAGAGAGTCAAACACCCTGTGACGCATGCGGTTGCAGCGGACTTCCCGATGGTGTAAGGTAAGCACTGGCTCGCGCGGCCGGGGAACCGGGAGCATGCCGGGGAACGCGCTGTGCGGCTGCCGGCGGGCCACGGGCGGGACCCCGGTCCCGGAAGCACGGATGGGGGCGAATCATGCAAAATGGCAATCGCTTCGGTCGAACGGTGGTTTGGGTTCTTCTCCTGGCCGGGGCCGGGGTGAGCGTCGCCGGGGAAACGCCGGAGCCGCTCGTGCGGTCCCCGCTCGCGGTGATCGACACGGTCAAGGCGGACGGCCTGGCCGCCCGGGCGGGGGTCAAGGCCGGCGACCGGGTGGTCGCGATCAACGGCGTGGCGGCGACCCGGCTGGAGGAGGTCCTCGGCTACCGCCTCGCCTGGGAGAAGGGGCGCGACACCCGGTTCGGCCTGAAGCGCGGGGAGGAGACGCTCACGGTCCTCCTGCCCCAGGGGGACTGGGAGTGCGATTTCCGGGCCGACCTTTCCGAGGAGGGCCTGCGACGCTTTTATGCCGCCCGCGGGGAGCTGAAGAAGGCCCAGACCCGTGAGGAGGGCCGGAAAGCCTGGGAGGCGCTGGCGGAGGAGGCCCGGCAGGCCGGCTTCCCGGAAGCGGCCTTCTGGCTGGGGACCGAGCTGGGGAAGGCCCACTTCTACGCCCACCGCTGGAAGGAGTTGAAGGAAGTCCTGGAGCGATGCGGGCGGGAAGCCCCCGGGACGAGCTACTGGGCCTGCGTTTCCGCGATTTTCCTCGGCCGCGCGCTCATGATGGGCGGCGACCTCGAGGGCGCCGCCCGGACCTTCGCCCAGGCCGGGGAGGCGTTGACGGACGAGGCGTCCGAACCCCTCCGGGTCGTCCTCATGGGGTGGGTCTTCCAGTTCGAATACGACCGCGGCCGGCTCCCCGAGGCCCGGCAACTGGCCGAGAAGCTCCTGGCCGACCGGGGACGCCTGGCCCCGGACAGCCTCCTGCTGGCCAACAGCTTCCAGGACCTGGGCATGGTGGTCTATGCCCAGGGGGACCTGGCCGCGGCGAAGGCGTACTTTCTCAAGTCGCTGGCCCTCAAGGAACGCCTCGCGCCCGACAGCACGGCCCTGGCCATGAATCTCAACAACCTGGGGGCCGTGGCCGCCGAAATGGGCGACCCGGTCGCCGCGAAGGAGTACTTCAGCCGGGCGCTGGCCATCCACGAGCAACGGACGCCGAACAGCATCCTGTCCGCCAAGGCCCTGCAAAACCTGGCCATCCTGGACACGCTCCTGGGGGACTTCGCCCTGGCCCGGGAGCGCTTCGAAAAGGCCCTGAGCATCCGGCAGCGCGTGCTCCCGGACAGTCTCGACCTGGCCCAGGCCCTGGCCAACTTCGCCATCCTGCTGGTGGAGCAGGGGGACTTGCCCCTGGCGAAGGAATACTATCGGAAGTCCCTGGCCATCCGCGAACGCCTGGCGCCCGAGAGCCTCGACGTGGCCCACTGCCTCGCCGCCATGAGCCACGTGTACCGGAGGCAGGGCGACCTGAAGTCGGCGAAGGCGTGCTGCACCCGGGCGCTGGCCATCCAGGAGCGGCTGGCCCCGAAGAGCCTGACGTTGGCTTCCTGCCTCCTCGACCTGAGCTTTGTGGTTAAAGAGCAGGGCGATCTCGCCTCCGCGAGCGAACTCCAGGCCCGGGCCCTGGCTATCCAGGAGAGCGTGGCGCCGGGCGGCATGGCCGTGGCCGCAAGCCTCGACAGCCTGGGCAACACCGCCCGGAAGCAGGGCGACCTGGCGATGGCCCGGGAGTACTACCTCAAGGCCCTGGCCATCCGGGAGCGCCTGGCACCGAACGGCCTCGAGGCGGCCTACATCCTGAACAACCTGGGCAGCCTGGCCATTGACCGCGGGGACCTGGCGTCCGCCCGGGACTTCCACCTCAAGTCCCTGGCCGTGAAGGAGCGCCTGGTGCCGGACACCCTCGACGTGGCCGAGAGCCTGAACTCGCTGGGGGCCATCGGGTCCGCGCAGGGGGACCTGGCGTCCGCCCGGGAACTCTACCTCAAGGCGCTGGCCCTCAAGCAACGCCACGCGCCGGACAGCCTCGACGAGGCCCTCACCCTCGACGGCCTGGGCAACGTGCTCCGGAAGCAGGGCGACCTCGGCGCCGCGCGGGAGAACCTCCGCAAGGCCGTGGCCATCCAGGAGCGCCTGGCGCCGGGCAGCCGCGCCCTGGCCGAGAGCCTGCGGGACCTGGCCCGGACGGAGAAGGCCGCGGGGGCCCTCTCGCTGTCGGCCGAACTCCAGGCCCGGGCCGTGGAGGTCCTGGAGGCCCAGCGCGCCCAGGTGGGCGGCGAGTCGGCGAAGACCGCCTTTTCCGCCGTCACCGGGGAGTTCTACACGGACCTGATCGCGGCCCTCCTGGACACGCAGCGGCCGCAAACCGCCCTGGAGACCCTCGAGCGCTCGCGGGCGCGGACCCTGCTGGAGATGGTCTCCTCGCGCTACGTCGACCTCGGGGGGGAGATCCCGGCGGCGCTCCTGGAGCGGCAGCGGGAGTTGACGGGCCGGCGGCGTTACCTGTCCGACAAGCTCGCCCAGGCCGGGGAGAAAACGGACCCGAAGCGGGTCGAGGGCTGGCGGGCGGAACTGCTGATGCTGCCGCAGAAGGAGGACGCCCTGGCCGAGGAGATCCGCAAGGCCTCCCCGCGCCTGGCGGCCCTTCAGTACCCGAAGCCCCTGGACTACAACGCCATGCGGGATGCCTTGCTGCCCGGTGACCTCCTGGTCGCCTACGCCGTGGGGGAGACGGAGAGCTACCTCTTCACGCTGCGGAAACCCCGGGGGAAGGCAACGGGCGACGAACTGCGGGGCGTCCGGCTGAAGCTGGGGCGGAAGGAACTGGGGAACCGGGTCATGATCTACCGGGAGGCGGTGAGCCAGCCGGATACGGACTCCGAGGAGTGGCGGGCGGCGTCCCGGGAGCTGTTTTCCCTCCTGCTGGGGCCCGTCGCCGGTGAAATCGCCGGGTGTGAGCGGATCCTGCTGCTGCCGGACGGCCCGCTCCACCTGCTGCCGTTCTCCACGCTGATCCCGGGGAAGACCCCGGCCCGGGGCAAGGCCCGCCTGGACCCCTCCCGGCCGCTGGGGCTCCAGCGCCCCCTCTCCGTGCAGGCGTCCCTGACGGTCTACGCCGGCCTGCGGTCCGGCGCCGGTGGCGGGTCCCCGTCCAAAGGGCTGAACTGGGCCGGCCTCGGCGACCCGGTGTATCCCGACCCGGGAAAACCCGGCGACACCCCGGGTGAACTGGCCGCCCTGAAGACCCGGGGTTTCCAGTTGGGCCCCCTTCCCGGGACGCGGCAGGAGATCGAGGACGTCGCCCGCCTGTTCGGCGGCCGGGCCCGGGTCCACCTTGGGCCGGACGCCACGAAAGCGCAGGCCCTGGGCCTGCCCCGGGAGACGCGGTTCGTGCACTTCGCCTGCCACGGCCTGCTGGACCCGGACTTCCCCATGAACTCGGCCCTGGCCCTGAGCCCCTCGCCGGGGAAGCCGGCCGACGCGGAAGGGACCGCGAACGATGGCTTGCTCCAGGCCTGGGAGATCATCCAGAACCTCCGGCTCGAGAGCGACTGCGTCGTGCTGTCGGCCTGCGAGACGGGGGTGGGGAAGGTCTGCGGCGGGGAAGGCATCCTGGGCCTCACGCGGGCTTTCCTGTATGCCGGCTCCCGAAGCGTCGTCGTCTCCCTGTGGCCGATCTCGGACGCGTCCACCGCGCACTTCATGCAGATCTTCTACCGGGAAATCCTCGCCGGCGTGCCCCGGGACGACGCGCTCCGGCGGGCCCAGGCGGACCTGGCCGCGCAGGGGGACTTCGCCCACCCCTTCCACTGGGCGGCCTTCGTCCTGGTCGGGGCCGGGGATTAAGCCGGCCCGTGGAATTTCCTTTCGAAAATCCCCGGTTTCTGCCATACTCCGGATTTCGTGTGCGGGCGCCGGACGGTCATCGCCCGATTGAATCAACCTTTTTGTTTTCAGGGCGGGTGGCGTGACCGCGAACGAACGGGGGAATCGCCCGTACCCCGACCGGGTCACAGCGGAACCGAGCCGTGGCGGAGACGGTTCCACCCCCGTGTCGAATCCCGATGGTTTCGCCAACAGATACGAAATGCACCAACATCGACTTGCAAACCCTTTGCCACCCGCGCAGGCTGGAGCCTGCGCCACGGTTTGTGTGTTCGTCGATCCTGTCCGTGTATTTCGTGTATTTCGTGGTTGAAACCCGGTTCTTCAGGGCTGGAGTGAGGGAATGACGGAGTTCGCATACACCGAGGAAAGCATCATCACCCTGGAGTGGAAGGAGCACATCCGCAAGCGGCCGGGGATGTACATCGGCAAGCTGGGCGACGGCACCTCCCCCGACGACGGCATCTACGTCCTGGTCAAGGAAGTGATCGACAACGCCATCGACGAGTACATGATGGGGTTCGGCAAGAAGATCGTGGTGACGGTGGCCGACCGCTCGGTGCGGGTGCGGGACTTCGGCCGGGGCGTGCCGCTGGGCAAGGTGGTGGAGGTGGCCTCCCGGATGAACACCGGCGCCAAGTACGACTCCAAGGTCTTCAAGAAGTGCGTCGGGCTCAACGGCGTGGGCATCAAGGCGGTGAACGCGCTCTCCACCGAGTTCGCGATCCGGGCCTTCCGGGAGGGGCAGGTCAAGGCGGCGGAGTTTGTGCGGGGCGAGCTGGTCCGGGAGCACGACCTTCAGCCCTCCGGGGAGCCGACGGGGACGGAGATCGTCTTCGAGCCCGACCCCGAACTCTTCGGGCACTACCACTTCCTGGCGGAGTACATCGAGGCCCAGGTCCAGAACTACGCCCACCTCAACGCCGGGCTGGTCATCCAGCTGAACGGCCGGCGGTTCCAGTCGAAGAACGGGCTGCTGGACCTGCTGACGGCCAACATGGGCGCCCCCGGCCTCTACCCCGTCATCCACCTGAAGGGAGACGACATCGAGATCGCCCTGACCCACGGCACCCAGTACGGCGAGGAGTACTACACCTTCGTGAACGGCCAGTACACCACCCAGGGCGGCACCCACCTGCAGGCCTTCCGGGAGGCGATCGTGAAGACGCTCCGCGACTTCTACAAGAAGGATTTCGACATCGCCGACATCCGGACCTCCACCATCGCCGCCCTTGCCCTCAAGATCGAGGAGCCGGTCTTCGAGTCCCAGACCAAGACCAAGCTGGGGTCGAAGGACATGGGCCCGGAGGGGCCGACGGTGCGCAACTTCGTCGGCGACTTCCTCAAGACCGAGCTGGACAACTTCCTCCACCGCAACCCCGACACCGCCGAGGCGCTGCTGAAGAAGATCCAGGAGTCGGAGCGGGAGCGCCGGAGCCTGGCGGGCATCAAGAAGCTGGCGCGGGAGCGGGCCCGACAGGCCAGCCTGCACAACCGGAAGCTGCGGGACTGCAAGGTCCACTTCGACTCCAACCACGAGGACCGCATGGCCACCACCCTCTTCATCACCGAGGGCGACTCGGCCAGCGGCTCCATCACCACGGCGCGGGACGTGAGCACCCAGGCCGTCTTCAGCCTCAAGGGCAAGCCGCTGAACACCTACGGCATGGACCGGAAGGTGGTCTACCAGAACGAGGAGTTCAACCTCCTCCAGGCGGCGCTCAACATCGAGGAGAGCCTGGACGACCTGCGCTACAACAACATCGTCATCGCCACCGACGCGGACGTGGACGGCATGCACATCCGCCTGCTGCTCATCACCTTCTTCCTCAACTTCTTCCCCGAACTGGTGAAGCGCGGCCACCTGCACATCCTCCAAACGCCCCTCTTCCGGGTCCGGAACAAGAAGCGGACCCTCTACTGCTACTCGGAGGAGGAGAAGCGCGCCGCCGTGGAAGCCTGCGGCCCCAACCCCGAGATCACCCGGTTCAAGGGCCTGGGGGAGATCTCCCCCGAGGAGTTCAAGCACTTCATCGGCGCCGCCATGCGGCTGGAGCCGGTGGTGCTGCGCAAGGACGACGCCGTCGCCCGGATGCTGGACTTCTACATGGGGAAGAACACCCCGGAGCGCCAGGTCTTCATCATCGACAACCTGAAGGTGGAGGAAGACCGGGTCGAGGCGGACGGCACGGATGTCAAACCCCTGGAAGAGACGGCGTAAGATGAGCGAAGAACTGGATAACGGCGGCCTGGAAACCCTCGAACCCGAAAACGGCGGGCCGGCCGACGCCGTCGCGCCCGGGGCGGCGCTCCACCACCTGCGCCCCATCGCCGGCCTGTACGAGGGCTGGTTCTTAGACTACGCGTCCTACGTGATCCTGGAGCGCGCCGTCCCCCACCTGACGGACGGCCTCAAGCCGGTGCAGCGGCGGATCCTGCACGCCATGAAGCGCCTGGACGACGGCCGTTACAACAAGGTGGCCAACGTCATCGGCTACACCATGCAGTACCACCCCCATGGGGACGCCTCCATCGGCGACGCCCTGGTGGCCCTGGGGCAGAAGGGCCTGCTCGTGGACACCCAGGGCAACTGGGGCAACGTCTACACCGGCGACGGCGCCGCCGCCCCGCGCTACATCGAGGCGAGACTCTCGAAGTTCGCCCTGGAGACGGTGTTCAACCCCAAGACCACCGACTGGAAGCTCTCCTACGACGGCCGGAACAAGGAGCCGGTCCTCCTGCCCGTCAAGTTCCCGCTGCTGCTGGCCCAGGGCGCCGAGGGGATCGCCGTGGGGCTCTCCTCCAAGATCCTCCCCCACAACTTCAGCGAGCTGATCGACGCCTGCATCGCCCACCTGCAGGGGCGGCCCTTTGAACTGCTCCCCGACTTCCCCACCGGCGGCCTGGCCGACTGCAGCCGCTACAACGACGGCCAGCAGGGGGGGCGCGTCCGTTCCCGCGCCCGGATCGCCAAGCTGGACAAGAAGACCCTGGTCATCACCGAACTCCCCTGCGGCAAGACCACCTCGTCGCTCATCGACTCCATCCTGGCGGCCAACGAGAAGGGGAAGATCAAGATCCGCAAGATCGACGACAACACGGCCGAGAACGTGGAGATCCTGGTCCACCTCGTCCCGGGGACGTCGCCCGACCTGACGATCGACGGCCTCTACGCCTTCACCGACTGCGAGGTGTCCGTCTCCGTCAACTGCTGCGTGATCCACGACGACAAGCCCCGGTTCCTGGGCGTGAAGGAGGTCCTGAAGATCTCCGTGGAGAACACGGTCCGCCTGCTGGAGCAGGAGCTGCGGATCCGCCGGGAGGAACTGGAGGACGACTGGCACCGCTCCTCGCTGGAAAAGATCTTCATCGAGAAGAGGATCTACCAGCGCATCGAGAAGTGCGAGACCTGGGAGTCCATCCTGGAGACCATCGATGTGGGGCTCGAGCCCTACAAGAAGCGCCTGCGGCGGGCGGTGACCGCCGAGGACCTCGCCGCCCTCACCGAGATCAAGATCAAGCGGATCTCCCGCTACGACGCTTTCCGGGCCGACGAACACATCCGGGCCGTGGAGGCGGAGATGGAGCAGGTCGACCACCACCTGGGCCACCTGGTGGCGTACGCCGTCGCGTACTACGAACGGATCCGGGAGAAGTACGGCAAGGGGCGCCAGCGCCGCACCGAGCTGCGGGGCTTCGACGTCATCGAGGCGGCCAAGGTGGTGCTGGCCAACGAGAAGCTCTACGTGAACCGGAAGGAAGGCTTCGTGGGCACCGGCCTGAAGAAGGACGAGTTCGTCTCCGAGTGCTCGGGCCTCGACGACATCATCGTCTTCCTCAAGGACGGACGGTACGTGGTGACGAAGGTGGCCGAGAAGGCCTTCGTCGGCCCGGACATCGTCCACGTGGGCGTCTTCCAGAAGAACGACGAGCGGACCATCTACAACGCCATCTACCGGGACGGCAAGACCGGCCCCGCCTTCATCAAGCGTTTCGCCGTGACCGGCGTGACCCGGGACAAGGAGTACGACCTGGGCCAGGGCACGCCGGGGAGCCAGGTGCTCTACCTCACCGCCAACGCCAACGGCGAGGCGGAGACCGTCACCGTCTCCCTCAAGCCGCAGCCGCTGCTGCGAAAACTCCACTTCAACGTCGACTTCAGCGCCGTGGCCATCAAGGGGCGCGCGTCCAGGGGGAACCTGGTCACGAAGCACCCGGTGGCCCGGGTCGCCCTGAAGGAGACCGGGGTCTCCACCCTGGGCGGCCGGCCCATCTGGTTCGACCCGGACGTGGTGCGCCTCAACGCCGACGGCCGCGGCCGGCTCCTGGGCGACTTCTCCGGCGACGACCGCATCGCGGCCTTCACGCGGTCGGGCCTCTACACCACCACCAACTTCGATCTCGCCAACCACTACGAGGCGGACGTCACCCTCGTCGAGAAGTACGACCCGGAGAAGGTGTACACCGCCGTCTACCGGGAGGGCGAGGACGGCTTCTACTACGTCAAGCGTTTCCCGGTGGAGCCCACCGAGAAGCTGGTGCGCTTCATCGGCGACCACCCCGAGTCCGTGCTGGTGACGGTCTCCGGCGACGCCTTCCCGCGGGTGAGGCTCGTCTTCGGCGGGCGCAAGGCGGGCGTCGAGGAGGAGGTCGAGCTGTCCGGCTTCATCGGCGTCAAGAGCTGGAAGGCCCACGGCCGGCGCCTCAGCCCGGCCGTTGTCGAGGAGGTCCTCCCGCTGGAGCCGCTCCCCGTCGAGGAAGCCCCGACGGGGCCCGATGAGGACGGACTGCCGGGTGGCGATGAGTTCGGGACGGAGGCCGAAGGCGAAAACCCCGCGCTTGCCGGTGCCCCCGATGCGGCCGAAACAAGGGCCCCGGAAGCGCCCCGGGCAAGCGCGGCACCCTCGCCGGAGGACCTGGGGGCGGAAGAACCGGCGGCGGCGGAGGCGCCGCACCCCGCCGCCCACCCCCACCAGCTCTCCCTGTTCCCCCTGGACGAGTGAGGTTCCCTGGGGTGAAGCGCTGCGTGGTGTTGCCCCGGTGCCGGGGGGCGGGTCTCCGAGCGGCCTCGAGCGGTCGCTAAAGGACGAAAGGACCAAAACGACCCAAAGGACGGAAAGGACAGGGAGCGGGCGGGGCAACCGGAGGCGGCAGGCGGGGCGAAGCGCGAGGGCGCTCCGGTTTCAAAGCGGCGAGGCGGACGTACCCGGTTGCCGCCCGACAATGACTTCAGGCGAGGTGACCATGACGACCGGTGAAAAGGCCGACCCGTTCCGGGACATGAATGCCCTCCTGGACGAACAGGGTTACTACCCCTTCCACCAGCTGCTGCAGCGGCAGAACGAGGAGGGCTACCGCATGCTCTGCGGCCTCGCGCCGGGGTCGCGCTACGAGGCCGCCCGCGAGGAGATCTACCAGACCCTTCACGCCCTCGAGGCCTTCGGGGGCATCGTTCCCTACCACCAGCGCTGCGCCGTGGGCCAGGACCCGGACCCGACGCCCTGGAACCGGATCGGCCGCCCCAGCAAGATCGAGCTGCTCATGCTGATCCTCTTCGCCATGGCGAAGCGATCGCCCCGGGGCGACGCCGCGGTGCTGCTCTCGGGCGGCGACCAGAGCCACATCCTCGGCTTCGACTACAACAGCCGGGAGATGGGCACGGAGTACATCACGGGCTCCTCCCTGCTGCTGAACTTCCCGATCTCCATGACCCGGGGCGGCGTGCTGCTGACCCTGCGCGCGCCCCAGCGCTTTCTGCTCCTGCAGGGGGAAAACCGGCAGATCGGGAAGATCCTGTACTACCACGGCTCCCTGGGGCCGGTGGAGCGGGAGGTGCTGCGGATCATGGGGGACCGGCCCCGGGTGGAGAAAGTGCCCAACGGCTTCTGGGACTACCGCTCCCTGGTGGCCCGGATGGCCCCCGAAGCGAGGGTCCCGGAGGGCTTCTGGTCCCCGGAGGACCTCTCGCAGACCGTCGAGGACGGGGACCCGGGGGCGGGGCCGTGGTCCAACCCCTTCCAGGGGAGGGTCTGCATCCACCCCGAGGTCCCGGAGATCGAGTTCGCCGGCCTGGTGGCCATCCTCTCCCGGCTGCGGGCCAACTGCCTCAAGCGCAAGGTGGGCGCGGTCCTGCTGGACCTCTACGACGACGAGGAGGAGGAGCGCTCCGGGGACGGCGGGAACAATGCCCCGGGAAAGATCCGCTCCGTCGGGTACAACGGGTTCAAGAGCGGGCTGATGGACTGGAGCTGCGACCGCAGCTTCTGCAACAAGCGACGCTACGGGGCCAAGGACGACCGCCTGTGCTACTCGCCGTGCGCCGAGATCGACTGCTACCAGGGCTACTATCACGACGCCTCCATTCGGGAGGTCTTCTATCGCCAGGTGACGCGCAAGCACCGCCCCCGGTCGATCCGCACGGTTTCGGTGACCACCATCGAGCCCTGTGAGCGCTGCACCTCCATCCTCTTCGAGAACGGGATCCTCGACTTCTACCCCATGGGCCAGTACCAGAAGGAGCGGACGAAGATCCTCAACTCCCTCTCCGAGCGCGGCCACATCCGTATCCACTCCCTGGGGGGCCCGTTCTGGGAGGCCTGGGAGGCGGCGTCACCGGGGAGGGGCCCGCTCGACCCCGGGCCCGTTTCCCCGTCGAATGGCCCGGCATGAGACGGGGTTCACCCATCACACGGTCTTCGAATCGTAGCCGGGCACCAGCTCCAGCCGGGTCAGCATGCCGGTTTCGAGGAGGGTTGAGAAGCTGAAGACGAAGGGGCGGGCCTGGCCGGGCGGCAGGGCCGGGAGCGCGTTCCCCTCGTCGTCTCCCAGCGCCGTCACGTCCGCCGTGAACAGCGCCCCGTCGGCGGTGTACCCCGCCCCGACGACGGAAGGGTAGAGGCAGTCCTCGTTCCCGGTGTTGACGTAAAGCCCGGTGGCCCGGGCGTCGTCGCCTAGTTCGATGACGACGTCCCGCAGTTCCGCCCGCGGTCGCCGCCGGGCCTCCTCGCAGCTGTACACCGTCAGCCGGCAGGAGGCCGCGAGGCCCTCCACGTCCGACTCGTCGGTGACCCCCAGGAACGGGCCGCTGCCGAAGGGCGGCAGGGTGAAGTTGAGCGGGGTGGCGGTGAAGGGCCGCCCGGTGGACAGGGTGGCATTCAGCTCCCGCCCGCCCCCGTCGTAAAGGTGCACCCGCAGGGACACGGCGACCCAGCGGTCGGACAGGTTCCGGACCAGGCCGGGGACCACGAGGGTCCCCAAGTCGGATCGGGCCGGCCCCTGGACGATCTCGAGGGGGAAAGGAGACCCCTCCGTGGAAGGCGGGTGACTGGTCAGGGAGCGTGTCCGCCCGATGTGGGCCAGGTCGTCGCCCGGCGCGATCCGGTCGGGGTCGTTCATGTCGCCCTCCTCGGGGTGGTTTGGCCGCAGGCGGGCGCGGCCGGGAGCCCCGCCGCACACGCTGCGGTGCCGGACGAGAGTTTAACACTCATCCGGGCTTTTTACGACCGTGTCACTTTTCAGAAAGTGCTTTACGGACTGCGGAGATTTCGATTAACCCTTGGGCGGGAGGGCGTCAACGTCGCCGACGGGCGGATCAGGGGCTACCCCCGCTATCTCCAGGGGACGTCCGGGACCACCGGGAACCGACTTTACATCCTGCCGGGTTTCCTTCCCCCTGCGCGATCCCTTCGCCGCAAGTCATCCGATTTCTCCCGGGAGCCCAAAGCGGTATCGAGGCTTGACAGCCGCCGGATCCGGTCTAAGATAGACCTCCTTGCCGCCGGCAGGAAATCGAGGCTTTCCGAAAGAGACCCCATGGCCCTTTTGCTGTCCGTCAACGGGATATCGAAACAGTTCGGCGCGCGGCCGCTCTTCAGCGACCTCTCCCTCACCGTCTCGGACGGGGAGCGGCACGCCCTGATTGGGCCCAACGGCGCGGGGAAGAGCACGCTCCTGGAGATCCTGGCCCAGCGTCAGCCTCCCGACGCGGGGGAGGTGGCCTGCCGGAAGCTGGCGCGGGCCGCCTTCGTGGCCCAGGAGCCGGCCTTCCCGGACGGCGCCACCGTCCGGTCGGTCCTGGAGGCCGCGGCCCGGGAGCCCGGCGACGCGGAACGTTTCCAGGGCCAGGCGGGGCTGCCCGACCCCGACGCCCCGGCGGCGTCCCTCTCGGGCGGCGGGCGCAAGCGCCTCGCCCTCGCCGCGGCCCTGGCCTCCCGGCCCGACCTCCTGCTGCTGGACGAGCCCACCAACCACCTGGACGTGGAGGGGATCGAGTGGCTGGAGTCCGTCCTCCATTCCGCGCGCTTCGCCAGCGTCACGGTGAGCCACGACCGCTACTTCCTGGAGAACACCGCCACCCACCTGATGGAACTCAACCCCGCCTACCCCGACGGCCTATTCTGCAGCCCGGGGAACTACAGCGCGTTCCTGGAGAAGCGGGACGACTGGTTCCGGGCGCAGGACCGGGAGCGCGACGCCCTGGCCAACGCCGTCCGACGGGAGGTGGCGTGGCTGCGGCGGGGGCCCAAGGCCCGGACCACCAAGTCGAAGGCGCGGGCCGACGCCGCCCGCGACCTGGTGGAGAGCCTGGCGGAGATGGACGGCCGGCGGGAGGGCGCCGCCCTCCGGATCGCCTTCACGGCCACCGAGCGGCGCTCCCGACGGCTCCTGGCGGCCCGCGGCCTCCGGAAATCCCTGGGCGGGCGGACCGTCGTGGGCGACCTCTCCCTCGCCCTGGCTCCCGGTCACCGGCTGGGCCTCGCCGGGGCCAACGGGTCGGGGAAGACCACCCTCCTGCGCCTGCTGGCGGGGGCGCTCGAGCCGGACGGCGGGACCGTGGAGCGGGCGGAGGGCCTCCGCGCGGTGTACTTCGACCAGCACCGCGACGAACTGGACCCGGCGTGGACCCTCAAGCGCGCCCTGGCCCCCGACGGCGACGCCGTGGTGTACCAGGGGCGGTCGGTGCACGTCATCGGGTGGGCCCGGCGCTTCCTCTTCCGGGAGGAACAGCTGGAGCAGCCCGTGGGGAGCCTTTCCGGCGGCGAGCGGGCCCGGGTCCTCATCGCGCGGCTCATGCTGCGCCCCGCCGATGTGCTGCTCCTGGACGAGCCCACCAACGACCTGGACCTGCCCGCCCTGGAGGTCCTCGAGGAGAACCTGCTGCTCTTCCCCGGGGCCCTGGTCCTGGTGACCCACGACCGCTACCTCATGGACCGGGTCTGCACGGCGGTGATGGGCCTCGACGGCGAGGGGGGCGCCGCCCTCTACGCCGACCGGGAGCAGTTCGAGGCCGACCGGGGCGAGCGGCGCGCCGCCCGCCGGCGCGAGACGGCCGAAGCGGCCGCGGCGGCGGTTCCCGTGAGGGTCCGGCCGGCAAGGCGGCTCTCCTGGCAGGAGCAGAAGGAGTGGGACGCCATGGAGGCCGCCATCGAGGGCGCCGAGGCGGAGCTGGCCCGGCTGACGGACGAACTCCACGACCCCGCCATCGCCTCCGACGCGGCCCGCCTGGAAACCCTCCACCACGCCGCGACCTCCGCGCAGGCGGAAGTCGACCGCCTCTACGCCCGCTGGGCCGAGCTCGACGCAAAGCGCAGCGCCCCGTAGGCACCTTCTGCCGGAAGGCGCCATTTCAAACATTTTCGCAAGGAAGACGGCAGGAGCCGCAGATCATGCTCCCGCCGGAGCTTTCGTGCGAGCGGCTCCACGATCTTGCGCGATTTGGCCCCGGTTTTACGTTGAAGGGCCAATCATCCCGACTTGCGATAAAAAATTATCGAAAATCAATAAATTCTTATTGACAATCAGCTGATTCTCGCCGATACTGGCCTCAAAGGACGGCGAGGAGGTTTCCAATGTCAAAACCCGGGCTGGTGACGCTGCCGCGGATCGTCAAGGGGTTCATTCATGTCTTTTTCGGGGCGGGGCTCCTCTGGGGCGTCTGCCTGCTGGGCGGGATGGCGCTCTCCCTGCGCTACGCGGACGACCTGGCGAAATTCACGCTCTTCCCGCTGAAAATCGACAACCTGTACGAAATCGACCAGCCTCGCGCGGGGGCCGCTCCCCCGGTCGTGGAAACCCGGGACGGCTCGGCCCGCCTGGAGCTGGACACCGTCTACGGTTCCTACCGCTACCGGAGGATCCCCCGCCTCGTGGTGGGGACCCTCTATCTCGGCCTGTTCCTGTCGCTCGGCCTCTACTTCGTGGTGGTGATCCAGCTCGCCAACCTCTTCGAGCACTTCAGCGAGGGGCGATTCTTCGAGGCGGGGAGCCCTCGCTGCCTCTTCCGGGCCGGCTGGGCCCTCCTCCTTGCCGGCCTCCTCAACCCCGGTTTCAAGCTGCTGGTTCTCTGGACGTTCCAGGGGTCGATCGCCGTGGAGGGCGCCTCGCTGCCGTGGGCTTTCCTCGCCTCGGAGGTGCGCCCGGAGATCGTCCTGGCGGGGCTGGTGCTTCTGGTGCTGGCGGAGGCGTTCCGGCGCGGCGTCTCCCTGCGCGAGGAGCAGGACCTGACGGTGTGAGGGGCGCGATGGCCATCCTCGTGAACCTGGACCTGTTGCTGGTCAAGCGGAAGATGAAGCTCACCGAGCTGGCCGAACGGGTGGACATCACCCTCGCCAACCTGTCGGTGCTCAAGCAGGGGAAGGCCCGGGCCGTCCGGTTCTCGACGCTGGAGGCCCTCTGCCGGGAACTGGGCTGCCAGCCGGGCGACCTGCTGGAGTACCGGCGGGACGACCCCGGGGGCGACCCGGCGCCTTGAGTGCGAACCCGTCGGGAAGCAATTGGATGGGATTGTGGACAAGATTCCCACCCGGACCTCCGGGAGAACAGGGCCGAAGTCGGATTCGAAAACCGCTCCCCCCGGCCGGGGGGGACGGTTGAACGGTTCGGGGGGCTTCGCCGGTCCCCGTTGCTCAGGAAGCCGGGAACCGCGCGCGGGGACCGTCCCCTTTCCGCTTGACGTCCGTACCGGTGCGCCTATAATTGTTTTCGATTGAAAACTGAAACCCGGGCCTGGATTGGCCGATGCCTTGCCGAATTCCGCCAGCGAAGGGGGACACAATGAACCGAACCCGGCCGAGATCGCTCCTGGTGGCCGCCGTGATCGCCCTGACGTCCGGGGTCGTCCTGTCGAGCGCCAACTTCAAGCTGGTCCAGGTTTTGCAGGTCTGTTACCTGATGTACACCGACGGCGTCACGCATCCCTGCGTCTATGTCACGGGCCCGGACCTCCCGTCACCAGCCGATGTCTACCTCATCGGGTCCACCACCGCCGAGGAGGAGCAGATGCTCCGGATGGCCGTCACCGCCTTGGAAAAGGGATTTTACGGGGTCATCGACCTCCAGGGCACTTCTCCCTGCTACTCCTCCTTCTTCGCCGTGCAGAACGTCCCCGTCGCCGGGGCCCGGCCAGGGACGGCGGCCGCCCTGCCGGCCCCTCCGGCCCCACCGCCCGTCACGGCAGGGATCGGCGGTGCCGTCGTCGGGCCCCCCGGCCAGGGCGCCGCGGTTCGTCCGGCGCCCGCCGCGGATTGGCGTGCGGTGACGGTGTTGCAGGTCCAGACCCTGCACTACATCGACGGCGTCCATCGGCCCTGCCTGTCCGTGACCGAGGATGGTTCGTCTTACTACAACATCTACATCCTCGGTGAGAGCGCCACGCTGGACGACTGGGGTTTCCGCCTGGGGTTGACCGCGCTTCGGTGCGGGCGGCGGGCCGTCGTCAACCGTCAGCTCTCGGGGACCCCGGATGTTTACTTCACCCCGACGGTGGCCCTTCAGGACATCCCCGTCCCCTGAGGGCGGGCACTGGAACCGGGAGGCGGAAACCATGAGGACCCTGACGGCGCGACGCTTTCTTCTCTGGGCATCCGTGGCGGTGGGGTCCGCCGCGGCGACGCCCGGCACCTGTTCGGCCGCGGACTGGAGGCTCGTGACCCTCCGCCAGATCTCCCTGCAGAGCTTCTGCGACGGCTCCCGGCACCCCTGCCTCGTGGTGAGCGGAGGCGGCCTGAACGACCAGGCCGTCTTCGTCGTCGGCGCCGACGCCGCCACGGAGGAACGGGCCTTCGAGATCGCCCTGGCGGCCCTGGGCGACGGCTTCCGGGCCGTGATCGACTTCCAGCCGTCCTCCGCCTGCCCCGGCCTGTACTACACGCCGACGGTGGTGATCCAGGCCGTCGGCGTCCCCGGCGACCCGCACCACCTGGCGCTGGCCGGGGCGGCGAACCCGACCGCCGGGGCCGGCGGGGCCCTGACCGTCACCGCCATCAACCAGTACGGGAAGACCGCCACGGGTTACGCCGGCGACAAGACCCTGGTCTTCTCCGGTGCGGCCGCCTCGCCCGACCCCGTCACGCCTCCCGCCGTCACCGACAGGAACGGGACGGACGTCCCCTTCGGCAGCGGCACGGTCCTGACGTTCACGGACGGGCGGGCCACCGCCGCCCTCACGCTGTACAAGGCCGGGCCCGCCGTGGTCCAGGCCGACGACGGGAGCCTGTCCACCGGCAGCGACCCCGGCCGCGCCCTGGCGGTGACGGTGGGCCCCGCGGCGGCGAGCCGCCTCCGCTGGTCGCCGCCGCCGGTCACGCCCGTCACGACCGGCTTGACCTGGCCGGCCTTCGGGGTCGAGACCGCCGACCCCTGGGGCAACCGGACCGCCGACACCGGCGAGGTCACCCTCACCCCGTCCGCGGGGACCCTGGGCGGGACCCCGGTAAGGACCGCCACGGCCGGGCTCGCCGTTTTCGACGACCTTTCCTTCGCCGCCGCCCCGGCCGACCTTACCGTGACGGCCACCTTCGGCGCCCTGACGCCGGCGGACGCCGGGGTGGTGGTCAAGACCCTCGACCCCGCCGTGGCGGACTTCAACTTCGACGACGTCTCCGACGTCCTCTGGCGGAATGACACCTCCGGCGCCCTGTCGGGCTGGCTCCTCGCCCCCGCCGGCGTGACCGGTTCCTTTTTCGCCGGTTCGGCCCCGGGGCCCGACTGGCGGGTGGCGGGCCTCGGCGACATCGACGGCGACGGCCGGGCGGACATCCTCTGGCAGAGCGGGACGACCGGCGACCTCGTCCTGTGGTTCGAGTCCGCGTCCGGCTGCCTCGGGGACACGTGGCTGGGGGCGGTCGGGTCCGACTGGCAGATCGGGGGGCTGTCGGACGCCGACGGCGACGGCCGGGCCGACCTCTACTGGCGGCACGTCCCGTCCGGCACCGTGTCCCTCTGGTTGCTGGACGGGAACGGTTACCGCGCCCCCGGGAACATCGGCCGGGTCGACAGCACCGACTGGAAGGTGACCGGCGTGGCCGACTTCGACGCCGACCGGAAGGGGGACCTCCTCTGGCGTTACGCCCCCACCGGAGAACTCTCGGTCTGGTACGTGGACGAGACCGGTTACCGGGGCGGCCTGGGCCTCGGAACGGTGGACCCCGCCTGGAAGGTGATCGGCCTGGGGGACGCCGACGGCGACGGCCGGGCGGACCTCTTCTGGCGCCACGAGAACACCGGCGATTTGTCCCTGTGGTTCATGGACGCGGCGGGCGTGAAGGGGGCCGGCTACCTCGGCGGCATCGCGGACCCGGACTGGCAGGTGGCGGGGATCGGCGACTTCGACGGGGACCGGCGGAGCGACGTCCTCTGGCGGCACGCCCCGGCCGGCGCCCTCGGGGTCTGGTACGTCGATGCCGGCGGCTATGCCGGCAGCGCCTCCCTCGGCACGGTGGACCCGGCGTGGAAAACCCAGAACCATGCCCTCTTCGCCGGGGGGCAGTGAAGCCGGACCCTCGCCCGGCGGCCCGGGTCCGTTTCCCCGGCTCGTTTCACCGGGCCGGGCGGCGCAGGATGCAGACCACCTCGTTCCCGCCCATCTGTGTCCTGCCCACCGTCATCCCCAGGAACGATCGCGTCATGGGCATTTCCCTCCGGAACAGTTTACACCCGGGTTTTCCCGCGGCGTTTTTCAAGATATTGGAAACCGGTAGGGGGCCGGGGTTCATCTCCCCGGGCATTTTGTCGAAAGGCGGAGGGGGCTGGTGATCGGTTCCGGGGGCGCCGGCGGATCATTCTCGCGGACCGCTATCGCGATGGGGCCGCGCAAACCTCCTGCAGGCCGTCATTTCCGTTTCGGCGGCAGGAAACGGAAACCGGCGGAGGCGAAGGGGGCGCCGGGCACGTCGCGGTCGCCGGCGAAGCTCACGAGGGCCCTCAGCTGCCGGGCGGCCTCCGCGGGGTCCAGGTCGCGGGCCAGGACCAGGTCGTAGTACAGGAATTCCAGCACGGCGCTGGCCCCCCAGTCCACCGAGGTGGCGTAGCCGGAAACCGGGAAGGACACCCCCGGCGCCAGCCGCCCCAGGAGGTCTCGTCCGAAGGATTCGCTGAGGGTCAGGCAGGAGGCGAAGTGAAGCAGTTCCACGTTCGGGGCAAAGCGCAGGGCCTCCGCGAACACCTTCGGGCCCAGGGTCACCCCGCCGGCGGGGACGCCGTCCGGCTGCCCGTGGCTGGAGAGGACCACCACCACCGGCTCGGCGAGGTAGGCCACGTCGGAAAGCCAGCAGCGGACGTCCGCCTCGTCCCGGAAGAAGCGGTGCCGCACCCGGACGTTGGGCGAGCGCTGGAAGAACGCCTTGAGCATGGCGCCGAAGCTGTACTCGCGCTCCCCCAGGCGCGGCTCCCAGTTCGCCTCCACCACCACCAGCCACTTCCGGCCGGCGACCGGCGTCACCCGGGTGCCGTCCCACGCCGACCATCTGTCGCTTCCGTCCGCCCGCCATTTCCCCGTGAATCCCGACCCGTCGGGAGCGAGTTCGAACCAGCCCTCCCCCTTCGCCATCGCCTCGGTGTAGCGAAAACTCAACCTGCGCCCGTCCAGGGCGCCCTCCAGGGTCCCCTCCGACGACGACCCGTCGGGGGCGGCGTAGCAGCCGCGAAGGTGATTCCCCTCCTCGCCCACCAGGCGGATGCGCCCGTATCGGCTGTCCCAGAGCCCCTCGAACCCCCGGGCGGCGCCGTCCCCCCGCCGCCCCGTCCAGGGGAACCAGGCCTCCGATTCCCGTTCCCGCCACTGGCCGGCGAAGGACGTCCCGTCCGCCGAGAGCGCGAACCACCCTTCCCCCGACGCGGACGGCTCCCGGTAGGTGAAAACGAACTTCCCTTTCTCCACGGTCCCCTCGAGGGTGCAGCGGGCCTCGCCGAACACGTAGGACCCGGTGACCCGGTCGCCGTCCCGGACGAGGGTCATGGGGCCGTAGGTGGTGTCCCAGCGCCCCTCGAAACCCGGGGCCGCTTCCCCGGGGGGCGGGCTCGGCAACGGCCCCGCCCCGGCCGGGGGCGCCCCGAGCGCCCACAGCGCGAACAGGCCGAAAAGCGCCGCCCCAAAACCCGGGACCCGGTCCCGACCGGCTGTTCCTGGCCTCGTTTTCATGATCGTCTCCTCCCCGTCGAAACAGGATGTCGTCTCCCGTTCATTGTCGCCCAGGTTGACGCGGGGCGTGCAGGATTTTCCGCACGGGGACCGCAAGACGTCGATTTCCGTTTGAAAAGGGCGCGGGCCCGCCGTCGAAATGGTTGCGGCCGGCCGCCCCGCGCGCTATCCTGAGGGTGGGGCCCCTGGTGCATCCGGGGCCCGAGCTTTCGGGCAAGGAGGGAACCATGGCCGAGACCTGGCTGCAGCCGGGCGAGTCGATCCTGGGGCAGTGGTCGGTCTTCGTGGGGGACCCGTCCCCGAACTCCGCCAAGATCACCGGCAAGCTCTACCTGACCAACGCCGCCGTCCACTTCCAGGCGGGCCTGTCGCTGGAGGAAAACGCCGCCACCCTGATCAACAGGGCGTTTTTACGCCTTTCGCACGCGCAACCTTTCAGAACGCTGGACGACCACCTCGTCATCCCCTTCGGCGGCATCGGGGACGCCGCGGTCCTCAAGCGCTCCTTTTTCCAGAAGGCGCTGGAGATCCGGCTGAAATCGGGGGAAACGCTCCTTTTCCAGTTCGGGATCATGTCCCCCCGGAAAGCGGCGGAGGGCATCCGCGCCCGCCTCTAACCCGGGCCGGCGCCCTCGCCGCCCAATCGGCCAGAAACCACATTTCGCACCCTCTGTTTTTGTGCGTGTTGCGAATCTGTTTCTGAAGAGCCCGGCGGGTCACCAGCGTTCGCACCACGGTCGACGGGCCCCGCCCCCGTAGGGGGCGAACATTTGTAGCTTTGGGGGGGCCACGTTTCCTCCGCCCCGCGCGCCGCCGGCCCGAGATGGCGCCCCGCGGCACGATCCACCCCCGGCGGCGCGCGAGGCGGGGACAGACCAAAACTCCCGCCGGTTCTACACAGATTCATCCCCTGACGGGGATGAAGATCGCCCCCACCCGACGCACGCCCGAACCCCGTCAGTTCAATCTGAATGGACCGATGGGGAGTGCGGCGCGGAGGCCGTCGGAGCGCCGGTGGGAGTATCTTGGGACTTCCCACGTAATGTCAAGCACTAAATTGTCGGGTGGTACCCGACGATTTATCTGCCTGGATGTTCTTTCCATTCATTCGGTTGATGTCGAAGAGGGTTCGGTTCTGTAACATCACAGAAAGCA